>NZ_QSRV01000002.1:51335-182549 GCF_003437235.1 Collinsella sp. TF07-1 | reverse complement strand
TACCTCGCCGACTGCTTCGGCCTGCGCCTGCTCAACCGCCGCGGCTGCTTCCCGCAGTTCGATAAGTTCATCGAGCAGACCAAGGACGTTTGGACCCACCTGGTCGACATCCGCAAGAGCTTCGAGCCGCGCGCCGAGGAGCTCGCCAAGAAGTACGCCCTGGCCCCCTACACCATGTTCATCGGCTCCGGCGCCCTGTGGGGCGAGACGATCCTGTTCTCGATGTGCATCCTCGAGGAGATGCAGTGGAAGCGCACCCGCTACATCACCTCGGCCGACTTCTTCCACGGCACCCTCGAGCTCGTGGAGCCCGGCGTCCCCGTGTTCCTGTTCATGGGCGAGGACGAGAACCGCAAGCTCGACGAGCGCGTCCGCGCGTTCCTGACCCGCGGCGTGACCGGCGACACCGACATCAACATCATCGACACCGCCGAGTTCGCCATCCCCGGCCTTGACGACGAGTTCCGCGTCATCGTGTCTCCGTGGATCCTCTCCTCGCTGATCACCGATCGCCTTGCCGCTTACTACGAGACGGTCACCAAGCACAACCTCAACTACCGTCGCTACTATCACCAGTTCGATTACTAATCGGCGACAAATTAGCTACTGATCAAGAAGCACCCTGCCCGGGCGCATGCGTCCGGGCATTTTTATGCCGAAGTTCGCAAGAAAGGGGAATCGAATGAGGCAGTTTATCGTTGCATCCCATGCTCATTTTGCGTCCGGAATCGTCGAGAGCATTGGGCTACTCTCGGGCGAGCGCGAGAACGTCCATGCGCTGTCTATGTATGTCGACGGAAACGAGGACCTGGTCAAGGAGGCCGCAGCGATTCTGGACGGCTTTGCCGCGGACGATGAGGTCGTCGTTTGCACCGACCTCTTTGGCGGCAGCGTCAACAACGAGTTCACCAAGATCGTCCAGACGCGCCCCAACACGCACCTGGTGACCAATATGAATCTGCCGCTCCTTATTCAGCTGCTGTTCGTGCCCGACTCCACCCCGATCGATGAGGCCATTCGCCAGATCGTCGAGGCGGACGACACCAAGGTCAAGTACGTCAACGACCTGCTGGGGCAGGCCGAACTCGATGAGTTTTAATCGTTAGGAGCACATCATGATTCAGATGATTCGCGTGGACTATCGACTGCTTCACGGCCAGGTTGCCGTTAGCTGGACCTCGGCTCTGGGTGCCGACTGCATCCTGTTAGTGAGCGACACGGTCCTCAACGACAAGCTTCGTCTGCAGGCCCTGTCCCTTGCAAAGCCGGAGGGCTGCAAAGTCGTTGTCAAAAACACCGAGGACGCCGTCAAGGCGCTTCAGAGCGGTGTGACCGACAAGTACAAGCTCTTCGTGGTTTGCGAGACGATCCAGCAGGCCGGTGCCGTCGCCAAGGCGATGGGCGTCAAGAAGCTCAACCTCGGCAATGTGGCCTTTAGCGAGGATGCCCGCCAGGTCTCGACGAGCGTATTCCTTACGCCCGAGAACGAGGCCTACGTGAAGGAGCTGCTCGGCGAGGGCTATGAGCTGTTCATTCAGATGATTCCAGCGGATGCGAAGACTGACGCCGCAAAGGTCATCGGTTAGGGGCTGTCATGGTTATCAAGACGATCCTGATTTTCCTGATTGCCCTCTTGGGCTATTCCGAGTGGCTGACCGGTACGAGTTACCTTCAGCGCCCCATTGTGCTCGGACCGTTGGTCGGCCTTGTCATGGGCGATGTGGTGACCGGCACGATCATGGGCGCCACGATGGAGCTTGCCATGGTCGGTGCCATCTCGGTCGGTGCGTATAACCCGCCCGATACGATTTCCGGAACCATTCTGGGCGTGTCGCTTGCCATGCAGGCCGGCGCGGACGCTTCGGCGGCCCTGACCCTGGGCATTCCCATCGCAACGATCGTCCTGGCGCTCGATACGGCCCTGGGCCAGCCGGTCATGCTGCTGCTGGTGCACCGTATCGACAAAAACGTCGAGGACGGAGACACCAAGGCCATCACGCGCAACATGCTCATCGCCGGTTACGCGCAGAGCTGGTGCGGCCTGCTGATCATTCCCCTGGCATTCTTCTTTGGCGCCGATGCTGTTGCCAGCCTGCTCAACATCATCCCCGATTTCGTTCAGACCGGCATGGATGTCGCCGCCGCCTTCTTGCCCGCACTCGGCTTTGCGATGCTGGCGCAGATGATTATGAACAAAACAGTGGCTCCGTTCTTCTTCGCTGGCTTCTTCCTCGTCGCCTACTTTGGCATTAGCACGACGGGCGTGGCGATCTTTGCCGCGATTATCGTCGTCGCGATGACGGTTTTGGGTGACAAGAAAAAGGCGGAGCAGCCCGCAGCGGCAACCGAGGATCCTGCGATTGGGAGTGGGTTCGATGAGTTTTAAGTTTGAGTCTTCTTACGACGGACTGATTTCCCGCGCAGACCTTAAGAAGCTGTTCTGGCGCTCGATTCCCTATGAGCATTCCTGGAACTACGAGCGTATGGGCCATATCGGCTTTATGTGGGCCCTTATGCCGATCCTTCGCAAGCTGTATCCGCAGGATGCGGACTTTAAGGCCGCACTCAAGCGCCATATGGAGCTCTATAACGTCACGCCGTACATCTCGACGCTCCCCATGTCCATTGCTGCCGCAATGGAAGAAGTCAACGCCAACGAAGATAACTTTGACACGAGCGCGATCTCTAATGTCAAGCTTGCTTTGATGGGACCGCTGTCCGGCGTGGGCGATGCCTTCTACTGGGGTACGCTGCGAATTTTGGCAACGGGTGTCGGCACGTCGCTGGCGCTGCAGGGCTCTATTCTTGGCCCGATTTTGTTCCTGCTCGTGTTCAACGTCCCCCACTACATCATCCGTTACCTGCTGACGTTTGTGGGGTATCGCTTTGGCTCGGACATGATCAGCAAGGTCCAGGAATCGGGCATTATGGACACGATCGTCAAGATGGCCTCTATCATGGGCGCCATGGTGATCGGCGCTATGACCATGGAGATGGTCACCGTGGACATTCCGCTCATGGTCGGCGCGGGCGATGGCGCTCAGACGCTCGCCGAGCTGCTCAACGGAATCTTCCCGGGCTTTGTCACGATGGGACTGTTTGGAATTGTCTATCTCATGCTCAAGAAGAAGATGAATCCGCTGCTCATCATGCTCGTAATCCTACTCGTGAGTATCGCCGGCGCGTTCTTTGGAGTGCTTGGTGTTCAGTAGGGCATCCGTCATAATTAAAACAATGTAAGAGGGGGCGTCGCGCACATTGTGCTGCGGCGCCCTTTTGCCGAAAGGTGGACAAGATGGAGTATCCGCAGCTTGCCGTCATGAATATCAGCCATCGTTATTTTGACCTTGAGGAATTCTTTTCCTCGGCTGCGGCCTCGGGCTACACGTGTTGCGAGCTTTGGACCGGGGCGATGCATCTGTATGTCGATTGCCATGGATACGATTCGATCGAGCAGGTGCGGGAGCTGTCACAGCGGTATGGGGTTCGGATTGTGGGGCTTTGTCCCGAACAGAACAACCCCAAGCCGTGGAATATCGCGGCGCGCGGGAATGAAGCGCGTACCCGCACGCTCGCGTACTTTAAGAACGTTGTGGATATCGCGGCGGAACTTGGAGCCGAGCAGGTCATGGTCTCGAGCGGCTGGGCATTTTTGAACGAGCCGATCGAAGACGCGTGGGGTCGCAGTGCCTCGATGCTGCGTGCGATTGCCGAGCATGCGGGAGAACGCGGCGTGCGACTGGTGCTCGAGGCCCTACAGCCGGTTGAGTCGATGATCGTGAACTCGGCGGCCGACACGAAGCGCATGATCGAGGCAGTTGACCATCCGGCACTTAAGGCGTGTCTGGATATGGGCGCCATGGCGGTGGCGGGGGATACCATCGACGATTATTTCGATCTGCTTGGCGATGATGTCGCCCACGTGCATTTTGTCGATGTTGCGGCAGATGGCACGACGCATCTTGCCTGGGGTGACGGCGACCGCGATATGCGCGCCGACCTGGATAGGTTGGTGGCGCGCGGCTATCGCGGAGTTGTTTCGGCCGAGACCTATGACGGGCGCTATTTTGCCGACCCCGCAGCTGCCGATGCGCAGGTAATGGCAGAGTATCGTCGTTCGATTGGCGCCTAGGTGGGGTCGGGCTGCGGCAACCTACCCTATGTTTCCAGATGAATACGGTGTGAGCGGCTGCGACGGATTTTCCCCGCAAGCACTCTAGTATGCTAAAGTACCCAGAAGACCGGCGGAGCTACGCCGGTCTTCTGCTCTATATGAAACACAGCATGAGGAGGCTCACCAGATGACGGCCACACCGTGGGGATTTCGGGACATATTGCCCGATGAGGCTCAGGCGCGCGAGGAGATCGCATGTACGGTGAAGGGCTGCTTTAGGGAGCATCATTACCTTCCGGTCGAGACGCCGCTGCTCGAGGACAAGGGTTCGCTCGAGGAAGGCGGCCGCATTGCGGACACGCCGTTTAAACTCTTCGACGACGATGGGCGCCTGCTGGTGGTCCGTCCCGACAATACGTTGCCGATCGTGCGCTTGGTTTCGACCCGCATGCGCGCGGCCGACCTGCCCCTGCGCCTGCGCTACGAGGCGCCGGTGGTTCGCGAGTGCCAGCGCAACGCAGGCGGCTCGCGTCAGTTTACGCAGCTGGGCTTTGAGCTTATCGGTGCGGGCGATACCGCGGGCGATGTCGAGATTGTCTCGCTCGTGGCCGAGGCCGTGCGCGAGCTGGCGCTGCCCGATGCGCGCATTATCGCAGGTAGCGTGCGTCCTTTTAAGGAGCTGCTCGCGGCGTGTGAGGATCGCGAGCTGGCTGCCGAGGCCCTGCGCTGCGTGCACGCCAACGACTTTGTGGGCCTCGATGCCCGCGTGGCGGCAAGCACCGAGTCCGATGCCGTCAAGGCCGCCATTAGCGAGCTGCCGCGTCTGCACGGCGGTGCCGAGGTACTCGACCGCGTCGATGCGCTGCTGGCGGCGGCGGGCATTGTCGCGCCGCTCACGCGTGAGCTGCGTGCTCTGGTCGAGGGCCTGGCTCCCGGGGACGCCCAGGTGCTGTCGTTCGACTTCTCCATCATGAACTCGTTTGATTACTACACGGGTCTGGTCTTTAAGGCCTATGCCGGCGGCCTGCCTGACCCGGTCGGTTCGGGCGGCCGCTACGACTCCATCTTTACCGGCGCATTTGGCGACGGCATCGAGGTGCCGGCGGCGGGTTTCGCCTTTTCGCTCGAGCGTCTGGAGGCCGCGCGCACCTCGGCCGAGGACGCCGCCCCCGATGGCGACCACGCCGTGGGCCGTGGCGCCGAGGGCCCGCTACGCATCGCCGTGCCCAAGGGCTCGCTCAAGGCCGACACGCTCGACGTGCTCGAGGCCGCGGGCTTGGATGTCTCGGAGTTGCGCGACCCCGGCCGTCACCTGATCGTGCGCGGCCGCGACACGCGTGCCGGTAAGGGCGCGGTCGGCGATATCGAGTTTGTCATCGTGCGTCCCAGCGATGCGCCCGCCTTTGTGGGCTGCGGCGGTGCCGATTGCGGCATCTGCGGTTGGGACTCGCTTATCGAGGCAGACCTCAACCTGCTGCAGCTGGTCGATCTGGGTTACGGCCTGTGCACTTTCATTGAGGCGGAGCCCGCGTGGCGCGCCGGCCAGGCCGAGCGCAACTATGCCCGTCGCGGGTCGCTTCGCGTGGCCACCAAGTATCCGCGCATCGCGAGCGCCTGGTATGCCGGGCGCGGCGTGAACGCCGACATCGTTTCGCTGCACGGCAACATCGAGCTGGGCCCCATCGTTGGCATGACCGATCGCATCGTGGATATTACCGCCACGGGCGCTACGCTGCGCGACAACGACCTGGTCATCACCGGCCGCATCATGGACTGCACGGCCCGCTTCTTTGTCAATCCGGGTGCCGCACGTCTGGATCCGCGCGTACGCAATCTGGCCGATCGCCTGGCGACTGCCGTGAAGGACAAGCATTTTGAGCCCGTCGCGGGCTCGGCACAATAGCGCGAGCACGCACGGGCGCCCCAACGTCCGGGCTGCGGGCCGACTGGCGCCGCCGCCCGGTCTCTCGTTTTTCGAACACAACCTCGACCGATAGGGGATACCGAAATGAAGACCATCAAGCTTGCTGCCGGTGAGCGCCTCGTTACCAACCAGCTCAACCGCAAGGGCGTGCTGCCGCAAAACATCATCGACGCCGCCCGCGATATCGTGGCCAACGTGCGTGCCAACGGCGATGACGCGGTGCGCGATTACTGTCAGCGTTTTGACGGTGTTGAGCTGCAGAGCTTCCGTCTTCCGCAAGAGCAGATCGATGCCGCGCTCGAAGGCCTCGATCCCGCTTTTGTCGCGGCGCTCGAAAAGGCTGCACGCCAGATTCGCGAGTTCCACCAGCGCGAGGTCGAGCAGAGCTGGTTTACCACGCGCCCGGACGGCACGATGCTCGGCGTTAAGGTGACCCCACTTGCTGCGGCCGGTATCTACGTGCCGGGCGGTCGTGCACAGTACCCTTCCACCGTGCTTATGAACGCCATTCCCGCCAAGGTGGCCGGCGTCAAACGCGTGGTCATGGTAACCCCACCGCAAAAGGATGGACTGATTAGCCCGTATACGCTCGCGGCCGCCAAGCTCGGCGGCGTGGACGAGATCTATATGGTGGGCGGCGCCCAGGCCGTGGCCGCGCTGGCGTACGGTACTGAGACCATTCCGCGTGTCGACAAGATTACCGGCCCGGGTAACGCCTTTGTCGCCGCTGCCAAGCAGATTGTCTCGGGTGATGTGGGTATCGATATGGTCGCCGGTCCCTCCGAGGTTTGCGTGCTGGCCGACGCCACGGCCAAGCCCATGGTGGTCGCGGCCGACCTGATGGCCCAAGCCGAGCATGACCCGCTGGCGGCCTGCTATCTGGTGACCTGCGACGAGCAGTTTGCGCGTGAGGTTGAGGCAGGTATCGACATCCTGGTGGCACAGTCCCCGCGTGCCGAGATCACGCGTGCCTCGCTCGACAATGAGGGCACCATCGTGGTGGCCGCCGACATGGCGGCTGCCGTCGAGGCAGTGAACACCGTGGCGCCCGAGCACCTTGAGCTGCATTGCAAGGATGCGATGGGCCTGCTCGGCGGCATTCGCAACGCCGGCGCCATCTTTGTGGGCGCTTGGAGCTCCGAGCCGCTCGGCGATTACGTTGCTGGCCCCAATCACACGCTGCCGACCGGCGGCACGGCCATGTTCTCCAACCCGCTTTCGGTCGAAGAGTTCGTCAAGCGCTCGAGTGTCATTTGCTATACACCCGAGGGCCTGCTCTCCGATGCTCCCGCTACGCAGCGCCTGGCCGAGGCCGAGGGTCTGTGGGCACACGCGCTTTCGGCCGCACTGCGCCGCCGCGTGTTGGAGCAGGGCGAGGATGCCGTGAGCGCCGAGTCGCTCGCCGCGGCCGACCTGACCAAGGTTGCCTGGCCGGGCGACGCCGTGGCGACGGTTGCCGAGGGCGTGGACCTGGCGGCTGCAAGCGCGGATGGCGCCGGCGCGACCGGCGGGGAGGCCTAATATGGCCGAGCTCACGCCTCGCATGAAGGAGCTCGTTCAGCCCTACTTGGCTGGTATTGAGCCCTATGATCCCAACTTTACGCCCACACGCATCAACCTTTCGGCCAACGAGAACACCTATCCCGTGCCGGCCGGCGTGCGCGAGGCGGTCGACGCCGCCCTGGCTGCCACGCCGCTCAACCGCTATCCCGATCCCATGTCCAACGACCTGCGCGACGAGCTAGCCGCCTGGCATGGCGTGACGCGCGAGAATATCTGCGTGGGCAACGGTGGCGACGAACTGCTCTATAACTACCTGCTGGCGTTTGGCGGCGCGGGGAGGACCCTGCTCAACTGCCCGCCGTGCTTTAGCGAGTATGCGTTCTTTGCGTCTCTGTGCCAGACTGAAGTGCGCGACGTGTGGCGCGACCCCGCGACCTTTGAGCTCGACCAGGCAGCCGTGCTTGCGGCGGCGTCCGAGTGCAACCTGGCAATCGTGACCTCGCCCAACAACCCCACGGGTGACGTGGCACCGCTCGACTTTGTCGCGGCGCTGTGCGATGCGTGCCCCGGCATGGTAATGGTTGACGAGGCCTACGTGGAGTTTGCCGACGATTCGTTTGGCGCGGTCACCACGGCGCAGGGGCTTATCGCCGAGCATCCCAACCTGGTGATTCTGCATACGTTGTCCAAGGCGTTTGGCGCTGCCGGTACGCGTCTGGGTTACGTGATCGCGGCGCCGGAAGTCATCGACGTGTTCGTGGCGATTCGCCAGATCTACTCGGTCAACGTGCTGAGCCAGGCCGCCGCGCTTGCCTGCGTGCGTGCCCGCGATGCGTACGTGCCCGTGGTGGCACAGGTTGCATCCGAGCGCGAGCGCGAGCTGTGTGCCCTGCGCGCAATGGCTGCCGAGGGTCTGTCCGTGGAGACATGGCCGAGCGCGGCGAACTTTGTGCTCGTACGCACGCCGCATGCCACGCGCGTGCGTGAGCGTCTGCGCGACGAGTATTCGATTTTGGTGCGCGATTTTAGCTATGCGCCGGGGCTCGCGGACTGTCTGCGCATTACCGTGGGTACCCCGCAGGAAAACGATGAGGTGCTGGCTGCGTTTGCCGCGCTGGTGAAGGAGGAGATGTAGATGGGCCGTTATACCGAGGTGGCCCGCAAGACGGGCGAGACCGACATTGTCGTAAAGCTTGACCTGGATGGGAGCGGCGTGTGCGACATCTCGACCGGCGTGCCGTTTTTCGACCACATGCTCAACGCCTTTGGCCGCCACGGTTTGTTCGATCTGACGGTGCACGCGGTGGGCGACGTGGAAGTCGATGCGCACCACACCGTCGAGGACACGGGTATTGTGCTGGGCGAGGCGTTTTGCCGAGCGCTGGGCGACAAGGCGGGCATTACACGCTTTGCCGACGCGGCGATTGCCATGGACGAGACACTCGTGATGGCCGCCGTGGATATCTCGGGTCGCGGGCAGGCCTATTGCGAGCTGCCCGTGCCGACCGAGCGCGTGGGCAGCTTTGATACCGAGCTGGCCGTCGAGTTCTTCTACGCCTTCGCGCGCGACGCCAAGCTCACGCTGCACGTGCGCGAGCTGGCGGGTGGCAACTCGCATCACATTATCGAGGCCGCCTTTAAGGCCGTGGGCCGCACGATGCGCCGCGCCTGCGAGCTCGACCCCCGCGTGCAAGGCATTCCCAGCACCAAGGGCTCGCTGTAACCTACCAAAAAGGGACAGGTTTATTTTGGCAGGTTTTATCTGCGGAAATGCCGTCTCATGTGGTGGGTGAACGTTTAACCGACCAAAATAAACCTGTCCCTTTTTGGCAGGTTTTGAATGGGAAAAGGGAGGGTCGCGTGGGCGAACCGAAGATCGTGGTGGTCGACTACCACAAGGGCAACTTGTCGAGCGTCGTGCGCGGGCTTGCGCGTGCCGCCGCCGCCTGCACGTCGGACGATCCGGAGCAGATTCGCAACGCCGACGGCCTGGTCATCCCGGGCGTGGGTGCGTTCTACGACGCGATTGCCTTTATGCGCGAGGGCGGCGAGGCGGACGCGGTGCTCGACGCCGTTGCCGCCGGAACTCCGCTGCTCGGCATCTGCCTGGGCCTTCAGCTCTTTTTTGAGCGCGGCAACGAGGGCGTGCCTGCGGACGAGGGCGTGGTCGCCGACGGTAACGCCCTCGAGCAGGCTGACGGCGCCTGGGTCGATGGCCTGGGCATCATGCGCGGCTCGTGCACGCGCCTGGAGTCGAGCCGCCTGAAGGTGCCGCACGTGGGCTGGGACCAGGTGCACATGACGCCCACCGGTGCGGCCGACCCGCTGCTCGCCGGTTTTGCCGAGGGCGCCAACATGTACTTCACCCACAGCTACGCGGTGGCCGACGACGCCGATGCCGCTGATGTTTTGGCGTGCACGCACTACACGCGAAGTTTCCCGTGCATTGTGCGTCACGGCAACGTGTGGGGCTGTCAGTTCCATCCCGAGAAATCCTCTGCGCTTGGTCAGCGCATCCTTAAGAACTTCGTCAACATCGTCGAGGAGGCCGGCCGATGATCCTGTTTCCTGCAATCGATTTGATCGGCGGCAAGGTCGTGCGCCTGGAGCGCGGCGACCGGAGCCGCTGCAAGGTATATTTCGACGACCCCGTGGCCGTTGCTCGCTCCTTTGCCGAGCAGGGTGCGAGCTGGGTGCACGTCGTCGACCTGTCCGCTGCCTTTGGCGAGGACGAGGACGCGTGCGCTGCCAACTCGGCGGCGATCGAGGCCATCTGCGGCGTCGACGGTCTGTCGGTGGACGTGGGCGGCGGCGTTCGCTCGCTCGCGCGCATCGACGAGCTGGCCGGCTACGGCGCGCGTCGCATCGCACTGGGCACCGTGCTGGTGACTGAGCCGGGTTTTGCCGAGGTGGCGGCCCAAGGCTTTGGCGAGCTGCTGGTGGCAGATATTGCCGCCCGTAACGGCCAGGTCAAGGTGAACGGTTGGCGCGACGGTGCGGGCGTGGCGCTCGACGATGCCGTGGCGCAGCTCACGGAGCTGGGCTTTAAACATCTGGTGTATACCGATATCGCGCGCGACGGTATGCAGACGGGCATCGACGTGGCAGCATATCGCCATGTGGCCGAGGTCGCGGGCTTTCCCGTTGTGGCGTCGGGCGGCATCTCGACGCTCGACGATATCCGTGCGCTCGCCGCGGTGGGCGAGGGCGCTATTGAGGGCGCCATCACCGGTCGCGCGCTCTACGAGGGCAACTTTACGCTGGTACAGGCGTTGGCCGCCGCGCGAGGGGAGGAGTAGCCCATGCTTACCAAACGCGTCATTCCCTGCCTGGACGTTAAGGACGGCCGCGTGGTCAAGGGCGTCAACTTTGTGAGCCTGCGCGATGCGGGCGATCCGGTGGAGCTTGCCCGTGCCTACGATCGCGAGGGTGCGGACGAGGTCGTGTTCCTGGACATCACTGCCACGAGCGACAACCGTGCGACGACCATCGAGATGGCGGCGCATGCGGCCGAGGAGCTCGCCATTCCCTACGCCGTGGGCGGTGGCTTTCGCGACCTTGCGGGCATGCGAACGATGGTGGCGGCCGGTGCCGACAAGGTGTCGCTCAACTCTGCCGCTGTGCGCGACCCATCGCTGATCAGCCAAGCTGCCGCGGCGTTTGGCAGCCAGGCCGTGGTCGTGGCGATCGATGCCAAGCGCGTCGGCCTGCCTGGGCAGCCGGATGCCGACAAGTGGGAGGTCTTTACCGCGGGAGGCCGCAATGCCACGGGTATCGACGCGGTGGCGTGGGCCGAGGAGGCGGCTCGCCGCGGCGCCGGCGAGGTCTTGCTGACCAGCATGGACCGCGACGGCACCAAGGCCGGCTTTGACCTGGCACTCACCCGCGCCGTGGCGCGTACGGTGCCGATTCCCGTCATCGCGAGCGGTGGCGTGGGCACGCTCGAGCATTTTGCCGAGGGCGTGATCGAGGGCGAAGCCGACGCCGTGCTGGCGGCCAGCGTCTTTCACTTTGGAACCTTCAGCATCCGCGAAGTCAAAGAATATATGGCCAGCCAGGGCATCCCTGTCAGATTGGATTTTTAAATGGAGCAAGTGACAACTGCGTCCGAGCTTAAATACGACGCCAACGGGCTGATTCCTTGTGTGGTTCAGCAATATGACACCGGCGAGGTGCTTATGGTTGCTTGGATGAACGAGGAGTCGGTGGGACTGACGCTCAAGACCGGTACCACGTGGTTTTGGAGCCGCAGCCGCCAGGAGCTCTGGAACAAGGGCGCGACGAGCGGCAACATGCAGGAGGTCCGCGAGCTCTGGGCCGACTGCGATAGCGATACGCTGCTGGTCAAGGTCGACTCGCCGGGTCCTGCCTGCCATACCGGCAACCGTACCTGCTTCTTTAAGCGCGTGGAAGGGGGAACGCGATGAAGGTCGTGACGCCGTTCGAGGTCGCCGACTGCAACACCGAGCTCCTCCGCGCGGGCGTGCCATGCCGCGTGCACCTGACTGATGCCTGCGGGGCGCAGTCGCTTTGGCTCGAGGCCGAGAAGGAAAGGCTCGATGAGGCCCATGCCGTCATCGTCGAGTTCTTTGAGAAAAAGGGCGCAAAGCCTCGGTTCGATGAGACCGGTACCTACTTTACGCTGCAGTAACGAGAGGAAATAACCATGGGAGTCAGAACAGCTAACGTGCAGCTGGGAAATATCGGCGAGACGCTGACAGGTCTGGCCGAGGTGATTCACGGTCGTCGCGATGCGTCGCCACAGGAGAGCTACACCGCCCGTCTGCTGACCGACGTCGAGGACGAGCTGCTCAAGAAGCTTGCCGAGGAGGCGAGCGAGGTGATCATGGCCTGCAAGGATAACGACCACGATCACATTCGCTACGAGGCCGGCGACCTGATCTACCACCTGCTCGTGACGCTCGAGCGCTACGGCATTACCCTCGACGAGCTGGCCGGCGAACTCAACGCCCGCCGCCACTAGCCAAGCTTTTGGTGCAAGGGGGATAGGATACTTTGCGCAAAATGATCCGTTTTCCTCCGTCCCCAACGGATCAACCGCAACTTATGAAGGGATGGCTAGGCGAGGGGCGTGGGCTCCCATTCGCCGGTGGCGTGGGGGATGTCGAAGGTTCGGTAGCCGCAGTCGTAGGCGTGTGCCTGGGCCGCGCGGATGTTCCAGCAGATATCGCAGGCGCGGTGCGCGTCCGAGCCAAAGGTAATGGGCACCTCGGCATGGGCAAAGCAGCGCAAAAGGCCGGTCGCGGGATAGTAGTCGTCGAGGCCCTTGCGCGGCGCGGCGGTCGAGACCTCGACACGGCGACCAGTGTCGTGAGCGCACTCGGCCATCTGCCTCCAAAACGGCGCGGGGTCAAAGTCGGGCGCGAAGCCTTCCTTCGAAAAACGCATGACCAGGTCGGGATGGGCCATCACGTCAAAGTTGAGCGAGCTTTCGCAGGCGCGGCACCAGTCGTCGACGTAGCGCTCCCACACGCCGCGCACGCCTAAGTTTTCCCAAACATGCAGGTCGGTGTCATCGTCGATCCAACCGCAGCGCGAATCGGGTGTATCGGGACGAGCGACGTCCTCTGTCCCCGTCGTGCCCGCAGCGCCTGCCGCAATATCGCCCGGGTTGCCAATCCAATGTACGCTGCCCAGGCGCACGACGGCGCCCCGGGACCAGCGCTCGACCAAAGGCTCGCAGCCTTCGTACCAATCGCACTCAAAGCCATAGATAAGCTCGAGTTTCGGCGCGATCTGCGCGGCAAGCTTGCGGGCATCCTCAAAAGCCAGACGATGTGCCGGCAGGTCGCCCTCGGTAACCTGCACCTCGCAATTGGCGTCCATGCTGGCGGGCAGGGTGAGGTGGTCAGTCGAGACCATAACGCGGCAACCGGCCGCAGCAGCGGCGCGGACGTTGTCCTCAAACGAGGCGTGCCCGTCCGAGAACGAGGTGTGGGTATGGCAATCGACCAGCGGGCAAGCAGACATGGCGACTCCTTTGCGTCAAGCGAATCCGCTCCATTGTAGCGGCGCAACTCTCAAAACGCCGGGCACGTCGGGGGTCGAAATCGATTGGATAGGGGCGAGGGCGGCAACGGACGAAAGTCACGCCTGTGCCACGTCCGATGTGTTAGCGTTTGGATGAACAAAACGAGCCCGTGCGGAAAGGAGCCGGACCGTATGCCATGCGATAGCAAATCTCCGCTGTCCCGCGAGACCGATGCGCCCGAAACCATCGTCAAGCTGGAATGCGATATCGACGACGCGTCGCCCGAGGTACTCGCCTACGCCGCCGACCGCCTGCGCGAGGCCGGTGCGCGCGAGGTGCACTGGCTGCCCCTCTATTGCAAGAAGGGCCGTCCCGGCTGGCAGCTGCAGGTAATCTGTACCCACGAGGATATCGAGCGCCTGCAGACGATTATCTTTTTGGAGACCACGACCAATGGCATCCGCCGCCAGGTTATGGAGCGCGTTTGCCTGCCACGCCGCTTTGAGCGCGTAACGACGCCATGGGGCGAGGTGTCCGTCAAGGTGGCCACCCTGCCCGACGGCAGCGAGCGCGCGGCGCCCGAATACGAAGACTGCGCCCGTCTTGCCCGCGAACATGGCGTGCCGCTCCAACGCGTGATGCAGGTGGCTCAGAGCGCGGCGCTGCGATTCGAGTAGCGCGGCCGGCGACATCCAGCGCCCAGCCCCATCAACCCCACCCGAAAGGATTCCTCATGAAATACCTCATCGCCTCCGACATCCACGGCTCGGCATACTGGACCGAGCGCCTCTGCGCCGCCATCGAGTCCGAGCAGCCCGACCGCATCGTCCTGCTGGGCGACCTGCTCTACCACGGTCCGCGCAACGACCTGCCGCGCGACTACGCCCCCAAGCGTGTGATTCCGCTGCTCAACGCCCTGGCCGACCGCATCATCGCGGTGCGCGGCAACTGCGACGCCGAGGTCGACCAGATGGTGCTCGACTTCCCCGTCATGGCCGACTACGCCACGCTGTTCGACGAGACCGGCCGCGAGCTGTTCCTGACGCACGGCCACGTTTTTGGCGCCGGCATGCACAACAGCGTCGATCACGCGCCCGCGCTGCCCGAGGGCTCCGCGCTCGTCTACGGCCATACGCACATCAAAGTTAACGAGGGGAGCGCCGCGCACCCGGGCCTGTGGCTCTTCAACCCCGGCAGCGTGAGCATCCCCAAGGACGGCACGCACAGCTACGGCATCTACGAGGGCGGCGCGTTCCGTCACGTGGTCCTGGAGGAGGAATAACCATGGCGCAGCACATGGCTCAGCAAAATACCGAGGGTTCGCGCGATCTGTCCACGCTGGTAGACGCGTCGGCCGAGCTGCAGCATCTGGTGCAGACCATTTGGCGCCTGCGTCAGCCCGACGGCTGCCCGTGGGACCGCGAGCAGACGCACCGCAGCATCGGCAAAAACATGATCGAGGAGGCCTACGAGGCGCTCGATTGCATCGAGGCGGATGACGTGGCGCATCTGCGCGAGGAGCTGGGCGACGTGCTCATGCAGGTAGTGTTGCATGCGCAGATTGCGGCGGACGCCGGAGAGTTTACGCTGGTCGACGTGGCACACGATATCGACGCCAAGCTCATTCGCCGTCATCCGCACGTGTTTGGCGATGCGGATGCCGATAGCTCCGACGAGGTACTCAAGATTTGGGACGAGGTCAAGCTTGCCGAGAAGGCCGCCAAGGACAAGGCCGTGGCGGCGGGCGAGGCTGCGCCCGAGGGCCTGCTCGACGGCGTGCCCACGCATCTGCCGGCGCTGATGCAGGCTCAGAAGGTGTCGCGCAAGGCGGCTGCCGTGGGCTTTGAGTGGGAGACGGTCCAGGATGTGTGGGACGAGGTAGCCGAGGAGCGTGCCGAGTTTGAGGCCGAGGCTCCCGGCTCGCCCGAGCGCGAGATGGAGTTTGGCGACCTGCTCTTTGCCCTGGTCAACGTTGCGCGCAAGGAGGGAATCGACGCCGAGAGCGCCCTGCGTGCCAGCACGGCAAAGTTCCGCCGTCGCTGGGCTGCGATGGAGCAGATGGCGGCCGACGCCCACGTGGATCTGGCCGAGCTTTCGACCCACGGCCTCAATGACCTCTGGGATGCCGCAAAGGCAGAGAGTAAGACTGCGGGGGCGACGGGACGGACTTTCTCATCGCCCCCATTATTTTTCAAAAAGATTGTATCCCTTGGCTAACTTAGGGCATAATGCAAAAAGTGCGATAAGGCTAACTTATGAACCTGCGCGCCACTGTAGCGTGCAAGCCGTGTCGCCAAGCATTCAACCCGTTTCCAAGTGAGAGGGAGACAACATGAGCGATATTTTGGACGTCTACGGTCGCGAGGTGCTCGACAGCCGCGGCAATCCCACCGTCGAGGTCGAGGTCGTGCTCGAGGACGGCAGCTTTGGCCGCGCAATGGTGCCTTCGGGTGCTTCGACCGGCGCCTTTGAGGCCTGCGAGCTGCGTGATGGCGACAAGGGCCGCTATCTGGGCAAGGGCGTCTCTCGGGCCGTCGAGCACGTCAATAACGAGTGCGCTAACGCCGTCGTGGGCCTCGACGCCTTCGACCAGCGCGCCGTCGATGCCGCGCTGATTGCCGCGGACGGTACCCCCAACAAGACCAAGCTCGGTGCCAACGCCATCCTGGGCGTGTCGCTGGCCGTCGCCCGCGCCGCTGCCGAGTCGGCGGGCCTGTCGCTGTACCAGTACCTGGGCGGCGTCAACGCCCACCTGCTGCCCACGCCTATGATGAATATCCTCAACGGTGGCGTCCATGCCGACAATAACGTTGACTTCCAGGAGTTCATGATCATGCCGGTGGGCGCCCCGAGCTTTGCCGAGGGCCTGCGTTGGTGCGCCGAGGTCTACCACACCCTCAAGGGCGTGCTGCACGAGGCGGGCCTGGGCGGCGGCGTGGGCGACGAGGGCGGCTTTGCGCCCAACCTCAAGACCAATGCCGAGCCGTTCGAGTACATTACCAAGGCCGTCGAGAAGGCTGGCTTTAAGCCCGGCGTCGACTTCATGTACGCCATGGACCCGGCCTCGACCGAGTTCTACAACGCCGAGACCGGCATGTACGAGCTCAAGGGCGAGGGCGTGGAGTACACGAGTGCCCAGATGGTTGATTACTGGGAGAAGCTCGTCGACACCTATCCCATCATCTCCATCGAGGACGGCATGGCCGAGGAGGACTGGGACGGTTGGGTTGAGCTTACCCGCCGCATTGGCAACAAGGTGCAGCTGGTGGGCGACGACCTGTTCGTCACCAACACCGAGCGCCTTAAGAAGGGCATCGAGCTGGGTGCCGCCAACGCGATCCTGGTCAAGGTCAATCAGATCGGCACGCTCACCGAGTCGCTTGAGGCCATCGAGACCGCCAAGGAGGCCGGTTACGCCTGCATCGTGAGTCACCGCTCCGGCGAGACCGAGGATTCCACGATCGCCGACCTGGTCGTGGGCGTCAATGCCGGCCAGATCAAGTCGGGCGCCCCGTGCCGCAGCGACCGTATCGCCAAGTACAACCAGCTCATTCGCATCGAGGACGAGCTCGAGGGCAGCGCGCGCTACGCCGGCAAGGCCGCGTTCTACAACATTCGCTAGGCAGCGGCGTGTGCGGGGGCGGGGCTGACTCGGTTCCGCCCCGCCTTGGCTGGATGTCGCAAAGCGCTATGGGCGCTGGGCCATATGGCTCAGCGCCTTTTTTATGTCGAGCAAAGGCCGCCGAAGGCGTTGCGTGTGCTCGTGCTATAACTAGAATACTTAGCGCAAACAAACCTCAACCGCACAAGGCGCACATGGATCAGATTTATGACAACAGGTACTATTCCGTCGGTTCGCGTGAGCCGTCGCCTCGCCGTGCGCGCACGGTGCAGCTCGGTGGGTCCGCCTACGCCGGTGCCGACCGCTCCGCGCAGCGCCCGACAAGCACCTCGCGCCCCAATGCTCAATCGAATACTTCGGCAGATGGACCGGTGCGCCCGCCACGTTCGTCGCATGCATCGCGTCCCTCGACTCAGGCACACGACAAATCGAGCAGGCCTTCGAGCCGTCTTTCGGGCTCGGACTTTATGCGCTACGCCAACGACAATGCGGTGGTCAAGGCAATCTATGACTTTACGCATGGCTCTCTGCGTCCGCTGTTTATCGGTATCGTGGTGGCTCTGGCGCTCGTGAGCCTGTATTTCCCCGTGCGCGACCTGTACGTTGCAAAACGCTCGAACGACATCTTGGCCAAGCAGGTCGAGATTCGCGAGCAATACAAAGATGAGATGAAAAAAGACACTGACAAGTGGCTCTCGGAAGAGGGCATTAAGGATCGGGCACGGGAACTGGGCATGGCGATGCCCGGCGAGAAGAGGATTGAAGTGCTGGGCCTGGACGATGATTCGGATTCGTCGTCGAGCAAAAAGTCCTCAAACGCCAAGAAGGCCAGTGAAGTGGCCAAAGAGATCGAAGAGGTCGGCAAGGACGCACCGTGGTACATCCAGACGCTCGATATGCTGTTTGGATTTAACGGCGTCGAGGGCCAGACGGTCGCGTCCAGCGGCGAGTAGGCGAGTAGCGCCCGGAGGGGAGCCCGCAATGGCAGATTGCAAACGATATAAGGTGGCCGCGATCGACCTGGGAACGGTGTCGTCGCGACTGGTGCTGGCGCAGGTCGAGGCCGGGGCGATCGTGGAATCGTTCAAGCATACCGAGATCACCGACTTGGGCGAGGGCGTGGACGCGACGGGCCGCTTTTGCGAGGCGGCGGTCGAGCGCGTGCTCGCCGCATGCCGCATGTTTGTGGACGAGGCGCGCACCTTTGGGGCCGCGTGCGTCTGCACCACCTGCACGAGTGCCGCGCGCGATGCGTCCAACGCCGCACTGCTGCTGGACGGCCTGCGCGAGCTGGGGCTTGAACCGCAGGTGATTCCGGGCGAGGTCGAGGCACGCCTGACATTTTTTGGCGTGGCGCACGACTTTGCCGGTGAACGCATTATCGTCGCCGATTCGGGCGGTGGCTCCACGGAGCTCGCGACGGGCGTATACGCTCCGGAGCGCGGGGTCTTTGCGCTGGAGGGAACGCGCTCACTGGACATCGGTTGCCGTCGCGTGACGGAACGGTTTTTCTCGGCGCTGCCGCCCGCGGACGGCGAGCTCGCGGTTGCCGCCGCGTGGGCGGGCGAGCAGTTCTCCGCCTATTTTGAGGGCCTGCCGAGCAATTATGAGCGTGCAGAGCGCCTGGTCGCGGTGGGCGGTACCGTCACTACGCTCGTGGCGCTGGTCCACGAACTGGAGCCGTACGACTCGAGCTTTGTGCACCTGCGCGAGCTTTCGATGGAGCAGATTTCTGCCGCTATCGAGCGCATGTCCACGCTGGACGTGGAGAGCATTGCCGCGTTGCCAGGCGTGCAGCCCAAGCGCGCGGGCGTGATTCTGGCCGGCGCCGTGGTGATTCGCGAACTCATGCGCGCCGGTGGCTACGATGCGCTCACCGTAAGCGAGAACAGCCTCCTCGCCGGCATGGCCGCCACCATCAACGAGGTTCTCGACGGCGCGACCCCCACCATCGCCTGGACCCCGAGCCTGAGCACCCTCTAAAACTAGTCTTTTTGGGACGGGGCTATTTTAGCTACTTATGCCAGCCTGTCGATTTGCCCAATCTCCCAAAGCGGAATATTGACGAGCGTGTCCTCGTCTCTATATGCCGCCAGAGAGCTCCTCACGCAACGCTCGAGTTTGAATTTTTCGCAGGCTATTTTCAGACTCTTCGCTTTAAGGTTCTCTGCCGCCTTGACCTCAAGCGGAAGCACGGTTCCCGCATGGTCGATGGCAAAGTCGGTTTCGGCATTGCCAGAGGTAGAGGACCAATACACGGGAGTTTTGTCCTGGAGCAAAAGCTCCTGCGCGACGTATTGTTCGGTCAGCGAACCTTTGAACTCGGTAAAAACAGCGGATCCGTTAAGAACGATGGCCGGAGAGAGACCGGAGAGCGCTCCGAGGATGCCGGTGTCGATGCAGAACAGTTTGAAGCCCGAGAGGTCTTCGTAGCTCGAGAGCGGCGCCTTTAGAGCGGAAACACGTGGCACCTTATGAACGATTCCGTAGTCCGTGAGCCACTGGAGGCTTTCCTCAAAATCGCGTGCGCGCGCTCCAGGGCGAAGGGCGCCATAGACAAACTTCTTGTTCTCCTTGGCAAGCTGGCCGGGAAGGGATTTCCAAACCAACCTCATGCGCTCGACGATGCGGGCGGGTGCATGTTTGCCAAAATCGGATTCGTAAGCCTCGATGATTTGCTGCTGAATCCTTCGGGCTTCAATGAAGTCGCGTGTCTCGGCGAAAGCGGAGACAACTTCGGGCATACCACCGACAACAAGGTATTCCTTGAGCAAGTGCACGAGCTTTTCGGTGACGTTTGCTAGAAGGTTCATGTCTGCGGCAAGGATGGCGTCGGCGAGCGGGTTGCCGTCGACGGCGCGAACGAACTCGGCAAACCCCATGGGACGCATGGTGAGCTGGTCGATTTTGCCGACGGGAAATGACTCGTTTTCGCGTCGGAGCGCGAGGCCCATATAGGAACCGGCTGCTACGATGTGGTATTCGGGTGCAAGCTCGTTGAAGTACTTGAGCGAGGTGATCCCGCGTGGCGCCTCTTGGATCTCGTCGAAGATGATGAGCGTGTCTGTCGGCGTTACGGTTTGGCCACGTAGGAGCTCTATCTGGGAGATGATGCGCTTGGGGTCGAGGTCCCCATCGAACAGCGAGCGTGTGCTCGGCTCGAGCATAAAGTCAAAACGAATGACGTTTCGATACTGCTGGCTTGCGAATTCGTTAAGAAGCCAAGTCTTTCCTGTCTGGCGGGCTCCCTTAAGCAAGAGAGGTTTGCGATTCGCCCTTGATTTCCAAGCGATAAGTTCACTCATAAGCTGTCGTTGCATATTGCCTCCCAACCCTCTCGGCTAGTATAAGGCCATTTGGGCGTTTCCATCGGAAAATGTGTGAGACAACCACGTTTTTCCATCGGAAAATGTGCGAAATAACCACGTTTTTCCATCGAAAAATGTGTGAGGAAACTCATTGGGTGGGTGGAAAAAAGTAGTCAAAAAAGCCCCGTCCCAAATGAGCTGCTCTGCGGTTGACGGCGTCCGAAAAAAAACGAGCCCGCATCTCAAAGGGACACGGGCCCGTAAAAGCCATATGGTAGGGGCGGTGGGACTCGAACCCACAATCCTCGCGGCGAGAGATTTTAAGTCTCCTGCGTATGCCAATTCCGCCACGCCCCCGTGAGACTAGAAGTCTAGCACAAGCCGTCCGTTACGCGTTGACGGCCATCGAGTGCTGGCCTGACTTTTCCAAGTACTCGGCAAACTTGGCTTCGTCGCCCTTGTTCTGGTACTGCAGGGCCAGCAGGTACTCCAAGCGGCAGCGCTTGACCGGGTCGTCGCCGACATCCTCGAGCATGCGCTCCAGCTCGGGAATGTCGTTGTGACGCTTGAGGATCATCGTGTCGTACATCAGCTGGCACTCGTGCGCGACCGCCTCGGCCTGACCGCCCTCAAAGCCCTTGATTTCGTGCAGCAGCTCCTTGGACTTTTTGCGGTCCTCCTGGCCAACGTAGTAGTTAAAGGCCTTGATCACCAGGTCGACGCGCTGCATCTTGGGCAGGTTGAGTCCCAGCAGCAGGTCGAACATCTCGCCGGCGCGCTCGTGGTCCTCGCGCAGCAGATAGGAGTTCAGACGCAGGTAGTCGCGGTTGTAGCGCGGGTACAGCATGCTGGTGAGTTTGCCGTCGAGCAAACGATCGAACTCGGCCCACTGTTTGGCGGCCATCAACTGTTGCAGGCGTTTAAACGTAGTGCGTTTTTTGACGCTAAAGAACACCGACACGGCGATACAGATGATAACGACGGCGGTCCAGAGTGTGCGGGAATCGGGCATGTTAGGATCCTTAGTCGCTCATAAAGCGAGCGGTATGACAACACGTACTAGATGTATTATACGCAGCGCACAAGCAAACTGGCATAAAAGCTCATCGAGGCTGAGTGCCATCGCTCGCTGCGGTACACTTACCTAAAGTAAACCATGAAGGGAGACATTACCTATGAAGAAGATCGTTTTGGCTTGCGGTGCTGGCGCTGCTACTTCCACGCTCGTTGCCCAGAAGGTCGCTACCATGCTCGACGCCAACGGTTATGCCGGCAAGTATGAGATCGTGCAGTGCGCCATCTCTGAGGCCAAGGACGCTTGCGACGAGGGCGCCGACCTGCTGATCGCCACCACCGTTGCCCCCGAGGGCCTCACCTGCCCGTACGTGAGCGGCGTGCCCTTCATGACCGGCATGAACCGCGTCGCTGCCGAGAAGGCCGTCCTCGACGTCATGGCTCAGTAGGCGCTGACTGTATGAGTGAGCAGAACGCCAATCCGGTCGAGCTCTTTGGCATGCGCGTTGCCCATGTGGGCATTAACGCCACCGACCCGGCAGATGCCCTGGAGATCGCGGAGCTGTTCTCGACGATGATGGGCCTGCCCGTTATCGAGACCCCGGTTTCGTACTTTAACGATTCGCTGATCGAGGTCATGAAGCAGAACGGTCGTGGCACCAAGGGCCACATCGGCTTTGCCGTCAACGACATCGATGCGGCCGAGAAGTGGTTTGCCGAGCGCGGGCTCGAGGTCAACGAGGAGTCGCGCGTGCTGCTGCCCGACGGCGGCACCAAGCTCGTGTACTTTAAGCGCGAGTTCGCCGGCTTCGCCGTGCACCTGTGCCGCGAGTAGCGCACAGGCTGCTATAGCTAACGAAAAATGGGGTAAGGCCACGTGGCCTTACCCCATTTTTAATGCCGAGAGGGTGACTGACGGGCTGCCGTAAAACGAAGGTGAATGCTTTTCCGCGAAGTGAACGAGTGAAATCGGACCCCTGGAGCATCGACACTTTGGAGGCACCGTTTCCTGCGGTTTCGTAAGGTTTTTCCTGCGGTTTTGGCGTCAAAAAGTGTGGATGCTTCGGGGGTCCAAAATAGGTCGTTCACTTCGCGGAAAAGCATTCACCTTCGATTCGTGAGAGACGCCCCTACCGCGGCAGGCGAATCGTAAAGCGGCTGCCGACGCCCTCGACTGAGGTCACGCCGATGACACCGCCATGGCTGTCGACGATCCACTTGGCAATGGCGAGCCCCAGACCCGAGCCCTGCGCGCCGGCATCGCGTGCGTTGTCGGCGCGATAGAACCGTTCAAACGCGTGAGCTGCGGATTCCTGGTTCATGCCGATACCCTCGTCCTCAACACTTATGTCGATCGTGCCCGCGCCCGCATCCGGCGTCACGCCAAACGAGATGGATGTGCCCGCGTCCGAATACTTGGCGGCGTTCTGCACGATCACGCGCAGAGCCTGCTTCACGAGCGCCACGTCAACGGGCGCGTCGCAGCGCGGGTCGCTGGTAAGTGCGGCATCGTACGCCAGTCGATATGTGTGCGCGGCATCGATCATCTGCGATTCCTCGCATACCTCGCCGACCAGTGCGGCCAGGTTGGTATTCGCACGCCGCAGGACCGTGCGCCCGGCATCGCCGCGTGCCAAAAACAGCAGCTGCTCCACGAGCTCCTGCATATGCTCGCTTTCGGCTTTGAGCGAGGTGATGGATTCTGCCAGCACGTCCGGGTCGTCTTTGCCCCAGCGGTCGAGCATGTTCACGTAACCCTGAATCACCGCGATGGGCGTGCGCAGCTCGTGACTCGCATCGTTGACAAAGCGCATCTGCTGCAGCTTTGCCTCTTGCATCTGGCGCAGTAGGCGGTTGAGTGCAACCTCGATGCTTGCCAGGTCGGCGTCGCCGGTGGTGACACTCGGCGAGTCGACGCTTGCGCGCTCGATGGCCTGCTCCAGTGTTTCCATCTTGCCGCCGGTGAGCTGCATGCGGCCGAGTTCGTCCACGCGCAAGGCAAGGTCGTTGAGCGGTGCCATGGTGCGGCGCACGCGACGGGCGCCTCCGAGCATGTTGAGCACGCTGATGACCTGCCCGCCCGCAACGACAAGGTAGAGGGGCCACAGCGCGACGAGGTCCTGCGCGAGGGGGAAGGTCTTGGCGGTGCGCGCAAGCTCGACGGTATAGGTGAGTGTGGCCGGGTCCCAGCCACGCGCGGGAGCCAGCGACATGCCGTGAACGGTGGCGCTGGGAATCCATCCCGCGGTAAACGCGCCGTCGGGCAGCGTCTGGTTATAGCCGTAGACGAGAATCGCCGCCGCGGCGACCAGCAGCCACAGATCGAGCCAGACGTAGCTTATCAGGCGGCGCCACATGTAGCTCCAGTTGATGGCGCGGGCGATGGAGGTGACGCGCTTGGTCTCGTCGTTACGCGCGGCAGACATAGCCCACCCCGCGCACGGTCTGGATGATGCGGGCACCGCCGGCGTCCTCGATCTTGGCGCGCAGATGCGCAATGTGCACGTCGACGTTGTTGGTGTCGCCCACATATTCGTAGCCCAGCGCCTCGTGCGCGATGCGCTCGCGCGTGAGCACGGTCTCGGCATGCGCCATAAGCAGGGCGAGGACATCGAACTCGCGGGCCGTGAGCGCGATGGGCGAGCCGCCGACCGTGACTTCGCGGCGGTCGGGGTCGAGCGCAACCGAGTCAACGGTAAGTGCGGCGGGGGAGGGCGTGGCAGCGGTCTGGGCCGTGTCGGTTGCCGGGGGCATTGTGGCGATACCGGCGCCTCCAATGCCCGAAGCCGCCCGCACGGCCTCCGAGCGCTTCAGCGCCACGCGGATCCGTGCGAACAGCTCCTCAATCGCAAATGGCTTGGTCAGGTAATCGTCGGCGCCGGCATCGAGCCCGGCCACCTTGTCCATCACGGCATCGCGCGCGGTGACCATAATCACCGGCACATCCTTGTGCTTGCGGACACGCCGCAGGACCTCCATACCGTTGAGCTGCGGCAACAGCACATCGAGCAGAATCAGATCGTAGTCGCGCTCCAGCGCCAGGTTCACGGCGGTGCGACCGTCGGCGGCGTGCTCCACCTGGTAGCCTTCGTGCTCCAGCTCGAGCGTCACAAAGCGGGCGATTTTCTCCTCGTCCTCTACGATCAGAATCCGTGCCATGCGTGCCCCCGTCTGCGACTACTTGTCGTCGTTCAGATTTTGCTTGATGTCATCCGCGGCGTTAGCAGCGCTATCCATAAGGTTGTTGATGCTGCCGGGCACGTCGCCGTCGCTGTCGATGCGGTAGCGCATGCCAAAGAACAGGCCAATCAGCATCAGCCAAATCGTAGCGCCCCAGGCAAACAGCGCGACGATGGGAATCAGGATGGGGATGTTGAGGATGATCGCATCGCGGCGCGTGGCGATAAACTTGGTGTCCAGGCTCAGGCGGAAGAGCTTTTTGAGGTACTCCCACACGCCGTCCATCTTCTTGGAGAAGTCGGTCTTTTCGCTCGACTTTTCGTAGGCGGCCTGCGCGGCGACCATCTCGGCCGAGGGCTCATCGACCGGTGCGGACTCGGTCGCGGCGTGCGCCGACGTGGTCTGGGTCTTGCCCTGCGACTCGAGCCAAATGATGGCATCCAAAACGTTGCCGTTGGCAGCGTCGAGCGCCGCCTTGGCATCGGTGTAGCTCACGCTGCACTTGGTGCGGATGGTTTCAACTTTTTCGAGGTCGTCCATGGCCTGTCCTTTCGTTCGATGGGCGCGACGCCGGGCAATTTGCTCGGGCGCGAGCGTTGCGTTCGGCGGCCTGCGTTGCGCGGCGCCGCCCCGCTCTTGGTCGAACTCTATAGTGCAGGTTATAGATTAAGCGATTCTTGAGCCAAGATTAATGTTGGATGAGTTTTTGGGTGGTGCGGAGGCGGGCAGGGGCAGAAAAGGCAGGTTTTGCGTGGCGTGAAGGAGGGGCGGTCTGATCTTTGGGATAGCTGATAGCGAGGTCTAATACTTTTCCGAGAAGTGAATGAGTGAAAACGGACCCCCGAAGCATCGACACTTTAGAGGTGCCGCTTCCTGCGGTTTCAATGCTGAAATCCCACGATTTTGCCGCCGAAAAATGCGGATGTTTCAGGGGTCCAAAAACAGCCGTTCACTTCGCGGAAAAGTATTAGACCTCAATAGCGGGGGATGGGGTGCCGGTACAAAACGGCGTCAGAAATGGGGTAAACAAGGCAAACGGATCTAATGGATCAAAAATCACGTTGCAAAAGTATGAAAATATCCTACAATTGCAGCATGAAGTACTTTAGCAACATAGCGGCGATAAGCGAGCTTTCCGAGAGCGAGGGCGTGTTCACCACAGCCCAGGCGGCTCGCATGGACATCTCTCGAGATGCGCTGGCGCACTCATGCCGCGCAGGGCGTCTTGAACGGATATGCCACGGCGCCTACCGGATGTCTGGAACGCAGCGCCGAGACACCGACGAACTCAACGCCTTTTGGAAGCTCACCAATCCCTCCCTTTGCGCGTGGGAGAGAAAACGTCAGTGGGATGGCATCGCCGTGAGCGGTACGACAGCGGCGAACCTGCAGCAAATGGGCGATTTCTATCTGTCCCCCTACAGGATGACCGCGCCCATGCGTATCAATACAAGAAACGAATCCCTTTCTTTTGTAAAGCGCGAGATTGCTGAGCGGGACATCGTTTGGCTCGACGGCCTGCCGGTAACTAAACCCGAGCGCACGCTTGTCGATCTTTGCCTCGATTGCGAGGATCCCTCATTAATTATCGATGCCTATCACGACGCGCTTGGACGTGGACTCGATATACAACGGCTGAAGGATCTTGTAGAGGAGAACTCTAAAACCGCCAAACGACGCGAGCTGATGGCGCCTTTGCTGATGGTACTGAACGGGTAATGCGAAACGGAGGACATGGTGAAGTACAAAACGCCTGCCGCATTGGAGATGGCTGTTAGGAATGCCGCAAGAGAATCACCAATGGATACTAATCGGGCAATCGTCGGTTTCTACTTTCATCGCTTCCTATGTCGCGTTTTTTCAGAAGATGACGGCAGCTTTGTGCTCAAGGGCGGTCAAAGCGTCCTGGCGCGAACACTCGATGCACGTGTCACAAGAGATATTGACTTGGTTGCTCAAGAGGAGAGTCTCGAAGAGGCTATTGTCGATCTGGTGCAGGCTGCTTCGATTGATCTGGAGGATTTTGTTTCGTTCGTCTTTGATCGTGCAGAGCAAATCAAAGAAGAAGATGAGTATCGGTGCGGTGCGAAGGTGTGGTTCACCCCCTTTATGGGAACCAAGAAGCTACAGCCAATTTCAATTGACTTGGTAATTGATGAAGTGCGGGGACTTGAGCCTGAGGTTCTTGCGCCGATCGATCGTCTGAATATCGAGGGGCTCCCAGTCTGCGACTATCGAGTATGCCGAGTGGAGAGTGCCCTTGCAGATAAATTGCTCGCAATGATAGAGATGCATGAGGGCCGTGCTTCATCGCGAATCAAGGATATAGTCGACATCTTGGTGTACGCGAAAACTTGCTTCGTCGATGGGGCTACGCTTGTCGAGAGGGTCGAGAAAGAAGCGTCTGCCCGCAAAGTGGCAATGCCGGAAGAGTTCGTGGCGCCTCTCTGGTGGAAACAAAATGGTTCTGCACAGTACGTAAAGATGGCGAGGCAGGCGGGGGGTACTTGATCTCGCGGGGAACATTGCTGGGGCAGAAGAGGTCGTCAATCGGTTGTATACACCGTGCTTTAATCATTCGGCGAATGTGTGCAAATGGAATCCTCAGACCACGGGATGGGAATAGGCTAGATAGTTAAGCCGGCGGGCGGCAGAATTAGTTCCTGTCGCCGGCTTAAGACGTTTCTACTGCCTATGCGCTATTCGCAGGCCTGGTCGACCACCTGAGTGACGGCCTTCTTTGCGGTTTCGAGGTTGCGCTGGGCTTGGGCGACAGCGGTCTCGGCTTGTTTCTTTGCTTCTACGACCTCGGCAAAGCGATTGATGGATTCGCTGTACTCGCGCGTGCGCGGGTCGAGCGCTGGCGGGACTTCGATCTCGAACAGGTCGGTAGGGCGGATGGCGCGGATGCTGGCTGCTTCAGTTAATGCTTGAATCAGCTTCGCCCCATGGCCTTCGGTAAGGTATCCAACGATTATCTCCGAAAACACTACGCGCTCCTCTTCGGTCATCGTTTGGAACAACGGGCGAATGACGGTGGTGTTATGCGAAGCAACCAGGTGTTGCTTCGCGTCATCGGCGCTGACGACGAGCAGGTTGGACGCGCCGTAGCGACCCAGCATGCGTGGCATGACGATATCTCCAGCGCGGAGCTCATATCGATCGAGAACGCTGGGGTTCACCTTTACGATTTTGGAATCCGAGCCATTTGCACTCTCTACAGCATCTACGGGCAGAAGATTGCCGTCCTGAAAATCTTGAGATGAGATTCGGCGCACCTCGACTGCGTCAATGTCGTTCGATGTCGTGCTCTCGCGGGGCATGAATGGCGCGACTCGCGTAAAATAGTCACCGAGTGTGGCGCTGAAGTTTCGGGTGATGGCGATGAGGCTGATTTTGCCTTTTGAGAGAGCGGCGTGGTGTTGGAGCAGCTCGCGCGTGGCAAAAGTGGACGTTTCGATTGGCGTCGATCTTGGCGTATTGGTATCAATGCGGGCCCAGTCAGGAGAGATAGAAAAGGTGATATCAGAGTAATACGATGTTTTAGTCACATATTGAAAACGCGGTCCGGGCTCAATTGCGCTGCGAAATGCAACGCTGCGATTTCCTGAAGACAGTATGAGGAGCGCGCTTGTCATGTAGGGCCTGGGCTCGGAAAGTGGCAAATAAACGACGCTCTCGATGAGCCCTTCGCGTATCAAAATCGTGCGTGCTTGTTCAGCTTTATCAAGTAAATCGGCGGGAAGTACCACGGCTGCTCGAGTGCGGCCCGAAAGGGCGAGAGCATACAGGCACCAAATAAAAGGACCCCAGTCGCAAAAATCAAGGTAGCCAGGCTCCAAATAATCGATGAGCGCGGCACTGTCTTTTTCGATATCGTGCTTATTTGCGCGGTAGTAGTTTGATGCATCGACAAACACCGGCGCTGCATCATCATCGCTTGCATTCTGCTTTCCGGGTTCAAGCTCACAAATATCGGGCACGCCGTTACCGTTTAGGGTAAAGCACTTAGCGAGATCTTCGGCATCCACAGCGCCAGGCAGACGGACAGTGAGCAGGCGACTGCCTTGTTCCAGGTTAAGCGCGCGCGAGAGGGCGGCGGCGGTGAGGCGTGGCAATGATGATGTAGTTTCACGCATGTATAGAGCCCTTTCTTCTCAGTGGGTTTATATTAGCAGAAAAATATTAAAATTTCTAATGACGAGAACAGCACGCTGTGCTATCCTCGAAGCAATCCAAAGCCAACTCAATAGCAATTGCTTGATACATTCGCTTTGTAGCCTTTAGGCAAACTAAGCAATCGAGCAGGATGATTTCACTTATGAAACTACAGGTTAGATCAATAATCATCGTTCTAGCGTCAGAACATTCTAGAACTTAGAACAGACTTACATCAACCACCTGAAACCGGATAGAAAGAAGCATTCATGAAGAAACGGGACAGTATTTACGAGGCATTCCTCAGTGCGATCGACGAGGATCTCCGCGGTATGTGCGAAGTGAACAGGAAGGCAGAGCTGCCACTTCCGTGTCCGTACTGCGGCGAGAAGAACGTCGAGCGCCTGGCTAAATCGCTCGTTGGCGTGCTGGAAGAGCGCTCGCCCGATATTCCCGGGCTGGTGCCCGAGCAGTATCGAGCCGATGTACACGAGGCCCGCGAGCTTTTGACTGCTGCGACGCTCGCTTTGCTTTCGCTGTATTTTTCCCCGCGCGATAGCTGCATGGGCAGCGTGGCAGCCGTGGTGAGCATGTTTAGGCATGGATGTAATGCGGCTTTTAAGTCAGCTGGCGTTCTCTTGTTTGAGCAGGTTACGACAGGGATGAAGTACAACGTCAAGAAGGATGCCTATATTCCGTCCCCATTCGTGCGCCATATCGATAGCAAAAAGCCTTACGACCGGCTGCACCGCGATGGATCGCGTGGCTTTACGGCGGATGAAGATGATGCCGTCATGTTTTATAAGCGCTACCTCAAGGTGCAACGACGCGTGTTCGATACGAGTCCGCGTTTCAACTTTGAGTTATGCGTCAAACGCCCGTTTGAGGCACTTTTGGACGAACGACACACTTTTTATTACATGGAGGAAAAGATGGAAATCGATTTGGCAACTAAGGTACGGGGGCTTCAGGACCGCTACCTCCTCAACTGCGCTCGGGCCAAGGGATACGACCTGCTCGACAAGCTGATGATTAATGCATTGCTTGCGTATCTGCGCGACGGGACGGTTTCAACTGCTGCTCGCGAGAGTTATCTGGCGCAGGCCGAGCGCCTGATCGGCCACGCGACCAAGTCGTCGCGCTCGGCACAGCTCAATGAGGACGACGGTGTCGATCGCATTGCTTAACAACCACCAACGTCACGGACAAGAAAGGAGCCACGCCATGTCAGTCATCAAGATGTACGGCTACGAGGCCGCGCAGCAAACGGAGTATCAGACCAAGAAGTGGGCGACTAAGGAGGAGATGCAGGCGCTGTCATCCGGCGATGAGCAGCGCGATGTGATCTTGGCGCAAGGTGCCACGGTGGCTTTCTACGAGGGCGACAAGCACTGGGAGACAAGCGTGTCCAACAATGTTTTTGCCTTTGGCGGTACTGGTAGCGGCAAAACAGCGAGTTTCGTTTTGCCCAACCTGCTCAACCACCACGAGTGCTGCTATGTGGTCACAGACACCAAGGGCGAGTTACTGCGCCGCACGGGAAAAGGCTTTGAAGAGGACGGCTACGAGGTAACGGTTCTCGACACCATCAATCCCGAGCAGTCGTCCGGGTACGATCCCCTGCGCTACGTGATGGATGTCGAGGATATCCCCACCACGGTGGCGGCAATCATGGAGGGGATCGATCCTGACAGGCGCAGCTTTAGGAACGACCCGTTTTGGGACAACGCGAACGACCTGCTGCTTCGAGCGATTGTTGGAATCCTGTTCCTCCTGGAGTGCCTTGCTGGCACATTTGCGCCAGGCGGGGATCCTGAGGCTCCGCGCCGCTACCTTAAGATGAACAACGTCTTTAAACTGGCTGCGCTCATCAAGGTTACGGGAGATGGTGAGGGGCGATTCCCGTTGGACTACCTTGTAGAAGAGGTAGAGTCCAGGGAGTTTCTCGATAAGTATGGTGCGGAGAACGCTGATCTGTATGGCGTTGAGCAGTATCGCGATTTTCGAGGTGCGGCAGATAGGACGCTTAAGAGTATTCTGATCACGCTCAATGCAACTATCTCGCGGCTTAAGACGCCTCAGCTCATGCGCGTTTTTGAGAATGACGAGATGCGTCTTGATCGTATTGACGAGGGCAAGCGCGTGATCGATCTTAAAGTGAGCGACAACGATTCGGCTAATGCATGGCTTGCGAACGTTGCCCTTAAGCAGCTGTTTAACCTTGCCCAGCGCCGTGCCGATGCCAGCCCCAGCGGCCATTTGCAGCGTCGCGTGCAGTTTGTGCTCGATGAGTTTCCCAATGTGGGACGCATCCCCGATTTTGAGCGCAGCATTGCGACCGTGCGCAGTCGCGGCATTAGCTTTTTGATGTGTGCGCAATCGCTGAGCCAGCTCGATGTCGTGTACGGCAAATCAACGGCGCTTACCATCCTCGATAACTGCGATAGCTTGGTCTATATGGGTGGCGGCAGCAACATCGCGACGCAGAACTACATAAGCGAACTGTGTGGCGAGTCGGTTTTGGGCACCAAGTACGTGGGCGCCGAGCGCACTGCCGTAGATGTGCGCGGTTGCGTGATGACCCCAGGCGAGGTTGGGCTTATGCCTCGCACCGATTGCCTGGTCAAGGTGACCGGCATGCGTCCCTTCCGCGCCAAGAAGTACTATTGCGACGACCATCCCAATGCAGCTAAGTGGCTAAGGGATTAGTCCCTGCAGCTTTGTGTATCCCATCTTGCATATTTTGTCGCACGGCTTCCGTTAGCCGTAAGCCGTGCGGTCCAGTTTTTGCCTCCTTACCGATTCCGTTTAGAAGGGAATTGCCATGTCCGTTATGTATCGTGAGCCCAGCATCATCAAGAAGTCCAAGGACGGCCGCGTTGCCGCCGTCGATATGGCAAGCGAGCTGCTTAACAGCCGCGTGCTGCTGCTGGAGGGCGAGGTCAACGATGTGACCTGCAACGGCCTTATTAAGTCCATGCTGGTGCTGGAACATCAAAGCGCGGCCGAGCCCATCACCCTCATCATCAATAGCCCGGGCGGCAGCGTTACGGCGGGGCTGGCGCTCATCGACACCATGCAGTCGCTCGATTGCCCCGTGATCACGGTGGGTGAGGGCGTCGTGGCCTCGATGGCCGCGGTGATCTTGGCCTGCGGCGACCACCGCCAGGTGTACCGCCACACGCAGGTGCTCATTCACCAGCTAATGGGCGGCACGGGCATGGCGCAGCAGACCGATATCGAGATTGTGGCCCAGCATGCGGCAGCCATGCGTGCCGAGCTGGACGAGCTACTGGCCGAGCACGGCAACCTGAGCGCTCAGGAGTTCCATGAGCTCACCGAGCGCGACTGCTGGTGTAACGCCAAACGCGCCCTAGAACTGGGCCTGGTGGACGAAGTGATTGCGCCCAGCAAGAAAGCGCTCTAGTGGGGCGCATGCCTTACAAGCACGTTAAACAGGGCGAATGAGCACGTAGTTGAACAGCCAGAAAGAGGTTGAACATGAGCAGGATTTGGGATGTCGACGGTATTGAGTGGGAAGATCTGCCCACCGTGAGCGACCTGCTGTGCGCTGCGGACACAAAGATCCTGGCACGCGAGGTTGCCCTGCGATACGGCGGCAAGCCGGGCGGCTGCGGCCGTGTCGATAACGAGCGCAGCTTAAAGCGCGCCCGCCGCAAGGTCAAAAAGCTGCGCAAGGTTGACCCCGAGCCCAGCGACAATATCGTCCTGCTGCCCAAGCACGTCATCAATCGTCGTGGTGCAGGCCACGGCTTTGGCTATTACGACGTGGAGCCGTGCATCTTTACACGCGGCGGCGTTCAAATGCTAGGTGAGGATGTGCTCGCCAAAGTACGTCCGTGGGAATTGATCTTGATGGATGATGAGTCCGCGAGCGAAATGCTGGGCTATCGCGTATGGCTCGGCGGCGAGTGGGACCTGTGCGAGCGCTACCGCTTTTTGGCCGTGGTGTGCGTTCGCATGCTGAACAGCATCCGGGCGCAAAAGGAGCTGCGCAAGTGCCTCGTGCAGGGCGAGACAGCCTGTGATATGGACGAGGACGAGGCGATCGAAGGGATTCGCCGCGACGTGCTGTATCCCGAGGAAGTGATCAACGCCAAACTCGGCGGCTATTGGGATGCGAGTTTGGGACTCAACCTGCCCTGGAAGAACGAGCACCGGCAGACTTGCACGCGAATCGACAGGGCTATCGATGACCTGTTTTCTAAGGAAACGAAGCGCTGCGCTGCCGAGCTTGGGAAGAAACTTGAGCGAGGGTATGAGGAGCGCAGGGAGGTGCCGTTGTTTCAATCATTCACCGACGAATGAGAAAAAGGCGGCGGCCGCGGTCCCCCGCGGGATTATCCTGGACCTATTACGTGAGCGGTGCGCGGGCGAGGAGCAATCATGGCTGGTCGTGGAAGCAAATGGTCGAGGGAAGAAACCCTTGCGGCTCTGTTTCTGTACCTCGCCCTACCATCGAAAAAGGTTGATGATACAAACGAGGATGTCCAGGCGCTAGCTAAGGCCATTGGCAGAACGCCGGGCGCGGTTGCTCTAAAAATCTGGAACCTTGCATCATTCGATGAGCGTCGACGTGCTCGCGGCAAGGTTGGAATGACCCATGCAAGCAAAATGGACAAGATGGTTTGGGCTGAGTATTCCTCTGCTGGTGATGAGCTTGTCGAGGAGGCGACTGAGGTTTTCCTCAACCGTTTCGATTTTAAAGAACCGCTAAGTGATGAGCTGAAAGAGACGATCGGCTTTGATTTGCCAGAGGGCAAGGAGCGCGAGGCAATTGTTTCGATGCGGGTGAACCAGGAGTTCTTTCGAAATACCCTGCTCGTCAATTACGATTCAAGATGCTGCTTGACGGGGCTAACGAACAAGGCTCTGTTGGTTGCTAGCCATATCAAGCCCTGGAAAGTCTCTGATCCAAAGACGGAGCGACTCGCGCCCGACAACGGCTTGCTTTTGAACGCATTGCACGATAAAGCGTTCGACCGGGGACTAATCACCATTACGAAGGACCTAAAGATAGTGGTGTCTAGCGTGGTCGAGCACGAAACTCCTGAGGACGAGTACTTGTGGCGCTACAACGGAGAGCCGATTACGCTTCCGAAACGATTCGCCCCAAGAGCTGAGTTTATTGAATATCACAACGATATGGTGTTTAAGGGGTAGGGGTCCGTATGGAAAGCCCGAGTTGAAAGCGATTGTTGTTAAGACGTTGCTTAAGCGTCCTCGTTATCCGGAGACATTTTTAGTATTTGAGGGTCGTTATTAATTATTAGGAATGATTTTCGAAGAGTATTGGCTTTATTTGGCTTAACGATGGATATGGGGGTGCGTGCCATGCTTCGCTGCCGATTCTTGGGTTGAGGAAAGGGATATTGATGTGCGCAACGTGTGTTGTGTCCCAGCTAGCGTCTAAACTAAAATCCTTGAGTCTGAACATGGACGGCGCATCGGAGGTTTGATGTCGGTAATTGTTCCCCCCATTAAATGCCAGGGAATTAAAACGAAGCTAGTCCCCTTCATTGAGGAGACAATAAACTGGGATAAGCAGCAGGGGATATGGTACGAGCCGTTTTTGGGGAGCGGGGTTGTGCTATTTAACGTTTGTCCACAGAGAGCGGTGGTCGGTGATCGCAATCAACACATTATTGATTTTTATAGAAGCGTGCAGCGGCATGAAATAACATCAGAGTCTATGCGGGAATACCTTGAACGCGAATCTGTGATGTTGCGTACTGGTGGAGCGGAATACTACTACGAGGTAAGTTTATATGGAGCAATGCCTCCTCTCTTTAGGTGCTTTCGATAAGTTGATTTGACATCGACAGCAATTCGATTCCCCTCTTCGTTTTGAGGGGTTAGTACAAAGTCCGGATAGTAGTTTTGTTTGTCTGGGGTCGTTAGCGTAAACCCGAAGTCGTCGGCAATCTCCTTGAGCAACGGCTCGGTAAGCATCTCGAAAATTCTTCCGAGCAGTTTCGTGTCATATCCGATTGGATAGATGGTTTCGTCGCGAAAAGCAAATCCCTTAGCAACCCAATCGACATTATGCTCGGCTACAGTTTTATTGAATTCGCTAATTAAATCAAACATTGTTGTCTCTATTTCAATCGATGCCTGCAGAGAAATATCGATGGGTCGGTTTGCGTTGATTGTAGCTCGCCAATGAATAAAAACAAGGATGCATTCGGTCGCCTTCGGCTCTGCTCGAGGTTGCCAATCAAGGTGATTCAAGTTTGCTGCGAGTGCGCCCTAACAGTCATTACGTCGTATACGAGTTGTGCTAATCTATTTGTGAACGGCGGAGCCCTTTATGGATGGCTTCGCCGTTCACCGTTAAATAGCGGCACTTTCAATCTCTTGGTCATATCGACTGAGTAAAATGTTGATTGTTCAGATTGGAGGCGGCTATGGTTCAACCGAAAATCCAGGGAAATCACCGAGCATATCCAAAGGAGCTGGCGATATATGTCGAGCGTATCCTATTGGAGGAAACTGATGCTGGGCTTGGCAAAGGGTTGAGCGTTTCTGACATAATGGCGGAGCTTAAAGCCCGTTATGGCTATGAAGTTAAGCGCGACACAGTGCAGGGCGTATTGAACGCACTTGTTGATTCTGGATCAAAAAAGCCTTCGCTCTGCAATAATGCGGGCGCCAGTCCGTTAACCGAGATGAATAGTATCGATCTCGACAACAGTTGTCTGAATCCGTTCTACACGGTGATTGCAAGTCGATTGGCTTGTAAGGGCGAGCGGCTGACGAATGGCGATGGGGAATCTGCACCTAAAAATGCGAAGCGCCTGTACAGCATAGAGCGTCAAATTGATAGTGCGCAAATTGAGCATCTGTGCCGTCTCATTGAAGCCTCTACGGGCGTGGGTGGAGCCGACGTACTTGAGCATGCAGTTCTTCGCCTACTGTGCGGCGAAGAAAGACGGCAGATCGAAGATCGTTTGGCTCAAGAAAATGCTCTGCTCAAAAGCGGCAGAATTGCAAATATGGAAGCAACGCTTGCAAATTTGAAGTTATTGGAAAAGGCCATTAGCCAAAGGCAGAGAGTCCGCTTTCGAACTTCTGATAAGGGGCGATTGCATAGTCATACGCCATATCATCTATGTATGCACGATGGCTACTACTACCTGTTTGTGGGCCACAAGGGTGCCGCGAGGTCTTTTGACGCAATTCGAGTTGATAGCCTGCGGGATATAACCATTGCTGGACCATCGGACGATGCAAAAGGTCATTTTGAGGCGATGGCCGAAGAAGCAAAAAGGTTCTCTTGTGCTGGCGTGAACAGGATGTTTAGTGACGACATCGTTACGGTTCACGTAAGGTGTCATAACCAAGCAAAGGAGAAGTATCTTTTAGCCGAATTTGCCGGAAACGATGGGTTTCGGCGCGAGACACAGGACGGGCATCCAAATCCAGAGTATTCGTTTATGGCGTCGTATGATGGCATGAAAACATGGGCAATGAAGTGGCTCGATGTGTTTGAGATACTTCAACCAAAGAAATTGCGCGATGACGTTGTGGACATTATTGGACATAAATGTATCTATGTGAGTGCGAGGACTGATTCAAATGACCCCTGCTGAGAAAAAGCAAGCAATTGGCGATGCGTTAGATTACTGGTATTTGCTTGATTTTTTGAGCCAAGGCGACCAACCCGAAGAGAAAAAGGACCCGCCTAGGCCCAGAAAAGGAATGCTTGATGACTGCTTTGTCCCTGAAGAGCGGGACGACCAGGAGCTAAGGACGCCTTCTGAAGAAGCGAGAGAGCGTACGGATAGTGTCACAAACGGCGAAAACTGGCCGATCTCAACGATTTATTGTCACCTGGGCTCCGTTCCACGCGAAGCGGTCATGACTTATCTTGCAGAAAAACCGGGGAATGAAATCGAAAAAGAGGATGAGTGCATGACGGTTGCACTATTAGGTGTGAGTCCTGATGGTCAATTTGTCAGCTTCGAGTTGTCCTCCTTATTTTGGTGGTTGAAGAGGAACGTCGGGAATAGCCTAAATGCCATCGGTAGCTTTGAGAAAGAGCAGGACGATATTTGCAAGAAGCTCAATCAAGAACTCGTTGGAACAAAGCTGACATATGGTGTCATTAGGGGCATTGTCAATAGTTGCGTCCGGCCAATGATTAAGGGGATAGCCAGCTGCCTTCCCGACGGTGACGGGGCTAAACGTATCAGCGAGTGGTGTTCAAGGCTGCTTGTCGAATATAGAGCAATGAAGCCAAAGGACAGCGGGGACGATGCGTGTCCAACGTTCGACCAATCACTCTGTCACTCATTTTTCGCAAAAGACATTTCCATGATAAATGAGCTGTGCAACAAGTCAGGGTCTTTCGACGATCTTCGTGAGGGATCGCTGTCTCTTGTCGCCGCATACCTTGAAGGTGGCTTGAGGAATGAATCTGCCTGCGGAGAGATCGATCTTCTGGACGGCGAAGACGATGAAGATCTGGCTGATCGTGCAGACTTCTTTTCTGAAGTGTTGGGAGCCGGCGCTACACCTATCGGTCGCTGGCCGAGTAAATACTCCTTGAGTTTGATGCAACAAGTGGCGGTAAATCTTGCGGTTGGTCGTGGCGGTTCGACACGCAAATACCCGGCAAACGACGTTATGTCGGTTAACGGTCCTCCGGGCACGGGAAAAACAACCCTGCTCAAGGATATCGTTGCGGCTAACGTTGTCGAAAAAGCCCGTCTGCTGTGCGAATATGACAAGCCCGATGACGCCTTCGAAGAGGTAGAACTTAGCAAACGGTATCTCAAGTACGCCAAGAATCCTTATCGCTTCAAAGAGGGCAGAACGGGAGATGCGATAAAAAGTCTCAGCATCTTGGTCTGCTCGACAAACAATGCAGCAGTTGAGAACATCGCCAAAGAGCTTCCTGATGGGAAGGCCTTTTTGGAGGGTATTGACGAATCTGAGAAAAAGGAGTTTCTAGAGTCAGATTTGTCCAACATTGTTTGGGGAAAGAAAAACGAGCAGAAACCGGTGGATGATCTCTATTTCTCTTCGGCGCTCGTTGACAATAAAGGCAATCTTCGCGACCCTACGCATCCTGGGCTTATGGTTGCGGCATGTCTGGGAAACCGTAGGAATATTAATAACTTCAGAGATTGCGAGCTTTCTTCGCTGCAGTTTAACGGCGGGCTGGGAAAGGGCGGACGGTTTTCTGAGGCGAAGAAGCTGTTTCTTGCTCAATACAAAAAGATAACCGATCGATTCAACAGAATGGAGGAGCAAGCAGCCGGGGAGCGCGAACTTCTGAACCGCAAGAAGCATTTGTCCCAATTGAATTGTAGGTGTCAAAAGGACGAGCGAGAGATAGTTGAAGAACTGACAACCGAAACGGTATGTCTGTCTCGTCCTTTTGAAGGCAGTTCCGCAGGTGATGTCCGGAAATATCTTGATGACATTGCGAAGGATACTGCTGATTATGAGGCGAGAAGGAATGGGCTTGAAGCAGAATTGCGCGATGCGGAAGAAAAGGCCAGTGGGCTGATCGGGAGCATCTTCAATAGGGGCCGTTTGTCCGATAGCCGCGAGAAGCTCGATTCCTTTATGCTGCAAACCGCACCGGACCAGAGGCTTGTTGCGCTGCGTACGAAATTCGAGAACAAATACGAAAAACTAGAGAATGAAAAGAAGGAACTATCCTCTTTGTGGGTGAAGATCCAAGGTCAAAAGCGCAACAGAGTTGATGGTGCTGAATCTGTTGAGACGATTAATGGGCATTTTGTCGAGTGCATCTCAAAGGGGGATAGCGAAAGCCGAAAAAAGACTCATCTATATAATCCATCCGATGACCCTGACCTAAAAAAGGACCGCAACCTGCTATTTCTCTATGCATTGCAGGTGACACGCGAGTTCATCCTTGAATCAAAATGTATGCGGAATAACATTGCGCTTCTACGAACATACTGGGGAGCCAAAGACAAGGGCGTCGATTCTGGTAAAAAGGAGTTAATAGAGTTCACGCAAGCCGATAGAAGGAGTATGGCCCCTGCGCTCTTTCAGACGCTCAGTTTGCTTACCCCAGTGATTTCTTCCACGTTTGCGTCGATTGGCCGCATGTTTGAGGACATTCAGATTGGGAAAGACCCTTTATTTGGCCTGCTGATAATAGATGAGGCGGGACAGGCGGTGCCGTATGCTGCTTTGGGCGCCCTTGCTCGCAGTCGACGTGCAATGATTGTCGGTGACCCCTCTCAGATTGAGCCTGTGATCACAGGGGATGTTAAGGAGCTCCGCGCTGTCCTCGGTAAAAAAGTATTACTACCTTATAAGGGGGATATGGCTTCGGTCCAGCGACTTGCCGACGCCGTTAACCCCTATGGCCACCTGCGCAGCAACGGCGAGGATGATCAATGGATTGGCTGCCCGCTTGTGGTTCACCGTCGCTGCATATCACCCATGTTCGATATTTCAAATGAGATCTCGTATCAGGGCTCCATGCTTAACGAGACGGCTAGCCCAAAAAAGGATCTCGCTGACAGCTTTTATCTAAAGTCCTCACAGTGGATCAATGTTACGGGATTTGAACGTGGCAATCGCGATCATTATGTTGATGCCCAGGGCGATAGAGTGTTCGAGATTGTCAAGGACGCTTTTGATAAGGCCGTAGCTACGGCTGAGAAAAAAGCTTGCGAATCGGGCAAGTCCGAGGGAATTGTTATTCCAAGTCTCTATATTATTTCTCCGTTTAAAACCGTTGTCAGGGGGCTTCAGGACCGGCTGTTAAGTGCTAGGACTGAAGTGGCTGACAAAGATGCATGGCAATATTTCGCAAAGCATAATATTGGTACGGTTCATACGTTCCAAGGTAAAGAAGCCCATCAAGTGGTATTTGTCTTGGGGTGTGATACAAGGCGCAGTTGTGAGGGCGCAATCAAGTTTGTAAACCCAAATATCGTGAATGTTGCGGCAAGCCGAGCCAAGTATCGCCTCTACGTAATTGCCGACTATGCAGCGTGGAAGATTAACGAGAACGTTGCAACGATGAAGCGCATTCTCGATACGGCATGGGTTGTGCATTGGGAAAATTACCAGAAAACCGGCGCTATTGAGGAACTCAATGCAGCCAAGGATATGCTGCCGCGAGGAGAATCTCTTCCAAGGGAGACAGCTGGCGCGGACGAGGAACATATCAATGAAGACGACAAGAAAGATGACAATAAAGATGTTTGGTGCCCTGATGTAAACACCGATTCCTATTTGGACAACGTGGGCGAAGCGTTCAAAAGCTTTAATCTGGATGCAGAAGACTGTCGAATCATAGGCTTTTCTTCGCGCGAAGCTCTTCAAAGCGCATTCGCTGATTGCGAGTGCGACCAAAATGGCAAAAATAGGGTGCTTGAGAATATCGAGCAGGGGCTTCTTCTGTGCAAGATATTTGGCATTGGCAGTGTTGGCACCGATAGCGATTCAGATTGCGCATTTTGCCTGCTAATGTTCTGCCGTGCGGCGGAGAGATACTTGCGTTTGAAATTGCTGCCGACCTTGAAGGCCATTGCTCCCGATTATGTTGTTGCAAGAAAGCCACTCAAGGAGCTTGAGGGCCTTAACCTCGGTCAATACAAAAGGTTAATTGAAAAAAAGAGTGAGCTACTGGCATCCTCTGTTCGAGTTGAAAATGCTGAATTGACGCAGGCGTCAAAGGGGGACTGGTGGAGGACACTCGGCGAAACACTGGGTCGATTTACTGAATTTCGTAATAGCGCCTGTCACACCGACCGAAAAGAGATGGTTAGCGCGGGCGAGGTCTGGCTGGCGCTTCGATGCCTTTTCGTTGCTTTTCAGCTTGATGAATCTGGTCATAAGAGTGTGGAAATCATGCGAGAGGGTATTGCTTACGAAGCGGCTTTTGCGGGGGCCGAGCGTTTGCCGGTCTGTTACTCAATGGATCAGGCAAGCGCTAAGGGCTATGCCTCGATTTCGAAAATACTGAGAGAGGGTGGCTCAGGGATTAGGGCTGAAGATGCCAACACTATTCTGATGGAACAAGGGTATCTGCGACTTTTCGATGAAGGCGAAGAGAGCGTACAACAATGCAAAGTTCCGTCCGCTAAAGGCTTGGGGCTGGGCGCAGTCTTTGTGTGCGGAGAAAAGAACGGCGACGTATTCTACTACGCGCAGTATCCCCTGGCGAAAGCCAAAGAGATATGCGACCTATTTGAATCTAAGTCGTAATTTGGCCCAAGGCTAAGTGCGCTTTATGGTTTAACCCGCAATCTACCGCTATATAGCGGTAGATTGCGGGTTGCTTTTTATCTCTTTTCACTATTCTGCAGGTGTCAGTTGTTCGAAGGGAGATTCAAAGATGCTTGAGTCCGATTGTATTTATATTTGCGACGAGTCGAGTGAGGCGGATCTCACGTGCACGCTTTTGCAGATGAGGCAGATAGTTGACGAGGCAATTGATCTTGCCTATGAGCTCGAGGACTCCTCTGTTGCTTACAAGGGAGTTGTTGACGGCTTGTTGGCCACGTGGGAGTCGTTGTGCTACCGCAATGCCGCTGTCCATGAGCTTATTCAATCTGTTCTGCTTGAGCGTAATGAGATCCTGCGATTTGATGAATTACAGATGCGTAATGATGAAGTACCCGAGCGGCCAATATGCCGATAGCAACGTTTGTTTGTCTCTGAGGGCAACAGTCTTGTTCAATCCCTCGAAGACAGTGTTTTCTTACATTAGCTTGCGAACGTAGCCTTCTTTGAAAGGAAGATCATGAACACTTCTATCCAAATTTCGGCCAGCACCGTTGAAGCTTCACCCCGCACCGCCAAGGGCGAGGTCGTCAAGCTCGTGCAGGGCGCACCGCTTATTGTCGTTGCTGCGGTTGCCGTTGCCGGCATCGCCTCCGTCGCCGCTCCGTTTTGTGTTTGGAAGGGCGAGGTCGCGCTGTTTCTGAACGAGTCGTTCCACACCAACTGCTCAGTTTCTGCGATCGCGGAGTACGCGTCAGCGGCACCCGGGTCCGATTGGGCGTCGCTGCTCGTGGCCGTGCTCATCGCGGCCTACCCTGCCTACCATGCCGTCTGGCGCGTTCGCGAGGGGTTTGGGCTCAGCTGCAAAGCTCCGGTGTTCAGCAGGCGCGTGTCGCGCTCTCTTGCCGCGGTAAGCGCCTGCCTGCTGCTGGCGATGCTGTTCATGGGCTATGGAACGAGTTGGCTCATCAACGGCAGCGCGATGGGTGACCAGAACCTTGTTGAGTCGGGGCACAATGTATGGACCGTTTCCATCATGATCATGCTGGGCTGCGCCCTGATGTGCCTGTTCAAGTGGTTCCTTGCCAAGGGCCCTGGCCGTAATTTCGGCAGCGGCTTTGCCGTCGAGCTTGTCCGCCTTGCCGACGTCCTGCTGAAGCGCGCGAGCTCGAACCTGGTGTTGTGCTACGTGGCCGAGCTGCTTGCCTGCCTGCTGGCGCTGGCCTTCATTGCCGTGGCCTATGTCGTCGCGAGCGTGGCCATCGCGCTTGCGTTCGCGGCCGTAGCCTTGGTGGTGTGCCTTGCCGGGATTCCCATTATCCTTGCTGCCTCGTGGCGCAGGTAGCGGGGCGATCATGCGAGTTCTTATCGCAGCGTGAGAAGAACTTGCAGAAATCGCAAGTTCTTTTCACGCGATGAGAAAAACTTGCAGATTGGCGCGAGGACGACGTCCCTCCGCGCGAGCGCGGTTTCGATATTGGTCATTAATGTGTCCGAACGATTGATTGGAGACAAAATGTATCCGGACTATGAGTGCAACAACTACCCCATGAGCGTTACGGATGAGGATGGTCCGTTCCTGATCATGGAGGCGGAGCTGTCTGGCGATGTCGAGCTCAATGATGAGTTTAAGAAAGACGCCAGCTATAGATATTCGTGTGCGACTGTTTCTGCGGCGATTGATCTTTGCAAGTCAATGACGGACGGCGATGCCGATCCTTGGTATGAAAGTTGGGAGAAGGCGGTTGAGCGTTATCCGCTCGAGAAATGCGAGGATGCGACAACGCTGTATTGGATTGAGCCGACCGATCCGCACAAGGCGCTGTGCGCCTTCCATCCCCATCCCGATCTTGAGCGGTACGTGGCTGAGGCAATTGGCGCCGTTGACACCTATCTGCTGGAGCGCGAGTACTGTCCCTTTGCGGTCAGCCACTTAGATCTAAAGGATGTTGACGTCCTGCTCAGCGCCGCTTGGGGATTGGCTCGAGTCCTTAAAGATATTTGGGGAACTTGCGACCCTGATGTTATGGAAAAGATTGAGGATGCTACGTACGGTGCGCATATAACGGTTAGGGACCTGATCGCGGGCGAAGAGGCAGCCAAAGCCAGCGCAAAGTCCGATGACAATTTCTAGCCGCCGCGCTGAATGGCGCGCCTGATTGACAAGCCGTCGGAAAAGTCCGGACAGTCTGCCAATCTCGGTCGCTACATCGTTCCCTTGCTCGCAGCGTAATGTTCCGCCTGCTTAAGGGCGTCCTCGTAGGCGCGCTGCTTTGCTTCGTACTCTAGCGCGTAGCGCTCCTGCTCCGCTCGCCCGGGAACAGGCACGGTCATGCTTCGCAGGTCCATTGGGGCAAGTTGCACAAGCGCGTCTCCGTGCGAGGTGTCCGCCAGTTTCTTCTGCCCCTCATCGGACGACAGGTATGCCAGGACAAACTGGGCAAGCAGCTCGTCCTCAAAGGTAGCGCAGAACATGGCGTCGCAGGGGACAATGCTCTCAAACAAAAGACCGCGCTCCACGGGGCGCTCAGAACCGACAGAAAAGTGGCCTGGCGTGATGAGGGCAAGCTTGAATGGAGGCCCGACGCGTGATATGAGAAGGCTCGCCTCGCAGGCGTCGATCGGTTTGGCCTTCCGAAAATCTTCGTAGTCTACACGGCTTACATCGTAGATATCTGTATCGGGGACACGCTCAAGTACATCTTCTGCGGCAATGATTGCGCCATCATGAAGATGCTTTAGCGACAGGTAGTAGCAGTCGTGCTGTTGGTAACTGTCTGTCGGATCTGATTCGGGCAGTTTGGTTACAACGCTGCGGGCGGTGCCGCGGTAGATTGGCGCTAGCGACCCAAGGGGGATGAACATTCTCTCGTCGAACGATCCGCTCTTTGTATTGGGTAATAGGGGATAGATGCCGTTGCCCTGATCCTCGAGCCGATGCCAATAGACTGGATTCTTTTGATCGCCGTAGGCTCGGTCGACGGAATCGAGGAGCTGGTGCAGAATCTCATCGGTCATTTGCTTGTCGTCAAAGCTCCTGCCGTCAAAAAGGAAATACGGATCATTGGGCTCGCCGTCGCCAATAAAGAGCAGCGCGCGACCCTCGGCCTTTTTGGCAATGGTGTTGGGAAGAAGCACAATGCTCTTTAGCAGGCCGAGGTCACAAAGAAGGCGACGTCCATCTACGGCTCGCGCCAGATTGAACAGACGGTCCGAAATCTGAATGACGGCCGTGGCATGGGACTGAGAGCAGGCAATGGATGCCGCAAGAAAGATGTAGTACCACTCAGTGACCGAAAGCAGATCGGGGATGCCTGCGCTGCGTTGCAGCTGCTTCGAGCGCGTTCTGAGGAAATCCAGGACTCGCGCATTTGCCGCATCGATAGATGCCGGGAATTGGGATAGCGGTCGTAGCTCGGGGGGCCTGCAGTAAATGAGTGCTGATTCGTACGTGTGAGAGGCTGCGTCCTGCTCGTAGTCGTATAAAAAGATATTCTCTTCGATGGCAGTAAACGTCGACGTCGGGACTTTGACTCGGTTTTTGCAAACGCAAGCGGGCACATAATCCCATTCGTCGGTTGCTTCGTTGTAAACGCGGTCCTCAAACTCAAACGAGGCGGCCGAAGGTCGCTTGAGGTCAATCCCCAAAACAGACCACGAGGGGCCATCGACGTGCTCGCTCGAAAACTCAAAATCGCGACAGCACAGTTCAATGAGCCTTTTCGTTCTCGACGAAGGCTGATATTTCTCGACCATATGAGACACAAGATCCGATAGATATCGGCTCATATATGGCTTGAGATCTTCGTTTAAGCGAAGAGTTGCAAATTCTGCTTTAGTTTTGAGCATGCGCACCTCCTGCATATTCCCTATATTGCGCGGTTCGCTGACTGGCCCGTCGCGGCTCAATTGCCTTCAGTCTACAAGAAGAGCAGTTGCGGCGTTTTTCAGACGGGGCACTCAAATGAAAAAGAAAAAAATCGAATGGTGCGTATGAGGCCGTACGCATTGGGTAATATTTCGCTAGATACTAACACTAAGAGATTTGCATATCTCCTAGTTGTATCAAGCTACAGTGGATAAACCAACTAGTTGTTTCAGCAACGAAAGGACAGCTAATGAACGGATACGACACGTATAGGATCGAGCCAGACGCTCTCAAGAAGCCAACAACAGTGAATATTTTCGGCATGATTCTGCAAACCATCTTTGCGGTTGTGCTGTACGTTGTCGCCGTCGACATGATGTGCTTGCTGACGACGTGGCTCGGCGGCTTTATGTTCGAGATTGGCGAGGGCAACACGGTGATTCCGCTCCATTCGTGGCGCCTGGTGGCGTTTAGGGCGTACTGGGTTGTGCTGGGCGTGGCGGTCGTTGCGGCGCTTGCCCACAAATGGATTGTGCTGTTAACGGGAGAGCGCGAATCCGACATGTGCGAGCTGCTCGGTGCAATTGAGGGTGCGGGCGCATTTGCATCCGTCGTCTGCGCGATCGTCTGTTTGCTGGGCTGTGCCGCCGCATTTGATTGGTGGGCTGGCGTTACCGGAAAGATGGCTTCGGATTCCCGCGCCAATGATTATCTGCTTTGGGCTGTTGTCTTAACAGTCGGAACGATTGTCGAGTGGCGAATTGTCGAAGGAGTTCTCAAGGCTTTATTCCCTCATGAGTGCTTGTTCCACGGGCTTCGCTTTGCATCTGCCTGCGTGGTTACTCCTCTGCTCGCGCTTGTGCCCACAGCACTGGTCATCGTCGTGTGCGCGGTGGTGGTAGGCCTTTTTGCCGGGATTGTGTTCGCATCGCTTGCGATCCCCGTGGTTATCACGGTTATTGGCATTGCCATCGCTATGAGTCGCTAACCCACAACGCAATCCAAATATCTCGCATAAAGAAAGGAACGACCATGTCGGTATTCTCTAACGCTCAAAAGCTTCTGCTGCTTGCCGTACTTACCGCTCTTATGGCTGGTGCCCTGATGTACGAAGTGTTGCATCCCACACTGTTTCCGCTGCTCAAGCAGGGCATTTTGCAGCTGCTCTACCACATTCCGGTCTTTACCCAGCCGGGCAACGTGATCTATCTGGAGTCGGCGACATCGCTGGCACTGTAGTGGTTTAAGGGCTCGGCCCACATCGAAGGAAAGAAAACCAATATGGAAAGGAAGGCGCCCATGACTCAGAAGCAGTATCGAAACATCGATCGCTACCAGGACTTGCTCAATCGAATTGCGCCTACGCGTCTGGTGGAGCAGACGCGTCAGAGTGTTATTGGCCACGAAGGAAGCTTGGAGGCCTTTGTGACGGCGCTGAGCTTTGAGGTCAACCGCTGCGTGATGTTGGCACGCGGCGCCGACCCGCGCGACGTTCTTTCGCCCGCTGCCATTTTGGTGATGGGTTCCACCGGCACGGGAAAAACCCACACCATCAAGGCCGTGGCAGATGCCGCGGGGCTCAAACTGTTCGTGTTCGATGTCTCCACCATGACGGGCGAGGGCTGGCGCGGTGCCAGCATGAGCAACTGCCTGTCGCAGGTCGCGGACTATCAGGCTGCCAATCCCGGCGAAATTTGCTTGGTGCTCTTTGACGAGTTTGACAAGGCGGTTCGTGCCGAGCCCGATGGGGGCGAAGTTGCATCGAGCTTTAGTCCATCGCAGTCGTTCCTTAAGCTCTTGGAAGGCGGGGAGATGCCGTTTGAATGTGATACCTCCAAGAGTGCGGCTATTAAGACGCTCAACCTCGATCAGGTTGTTTGCATTTTGGGCGGCGCCTTTATGGGCTTGGATGCTCTGGTGCGCAAGCGCCTGAGTGACAAGTCTGGCACCACGGTCGGCTTCGGATCCTCGTATGCCGCCGTGCGCACCGCCGCAAAATCGGCAAACGAGCTGCGAGACAGTGCGACCATCGAGGATGTTGAGACTTGGGGTATTATGTCCGAGCTGTGCGGGCGCATTGGCTCGGTGATTAACTTTAACGCCTTGAGCGTGGACGATCTGGTCCAGATTGCGTATGAACAGTACCTGCCCAAGTACAACAACATGATGGGAAATGGCGCCAAGATGGAGCTGATGGCAGATGCTGCTCGCCTTGCGGCGAAGCGCGCGGTTAAGGAAGGTGCCGGCGCGCGCGGCATGCTCCGTCAGCTGCGTCCCCTTATGATGTACGCCTGGAGGGACATGCGGGAAGATACCTATATTTCCCGTGCGACCTTGGTCGTGAGCGACGGGGAGCTTGCGGTTGCGTACGAGCACTCTCATGAGCCGCGGGGATTTTTGCGGGAAGAGATGGGGAAGAATTCGCCCTTTCTGAACGGGAGAGAGATTGAAGCCCTTGCGCTGGTGAGCAACTGGATGGAGCATGAGGACGAGGACGAGCATAAGCCGTATCAGCCTGAGTTTGCTTGGCTGGCGGATTTGGTGGACGGCTCGGCGCTCGACAAGATCGTGCAGGGCGGCAAGGCATTCGATCTTGCTGGGGTGTTGTTGCGCGGCGTTCCGTTTGATGGGCCGGAGCGCATTGCCGCCCACGAGCTGCTTAAGGCCTGCGCCTGCTACAACGACGTGCTCTATGCCGACAAGGAACAGTATCGCAACCTTGCCCAGGTGCTTACGCTCACCAAATTGGTGTACAAAAAAACGCCCGATTGCTTGCTGAGCCCGCTCGATGTGGTTATGAACGGCACGACTACGGGCAACGGTTTTCAGGGTCTTGGCGAGTGGGTCGATGCCATGAGCAGGTCCGAAAAGCCTTCGTTGGAAAAGTGGCAGTACCTGGCGGCCGGGGAGGCCCTGCGGATTTACGACCACTTTAGCAAACGCCCCGACCAGGTTAAGGAGCTTGCCGCCGAGGTGTCCCTGATGCGTGTCGCCCTTGCAGTGATGGACGTTGAGGAGCGTGAGGCATTGGAGTGTGATCTTGAGAAGCTGCTCGCTTCGTGCGAGTAATCGCCGACTGCTTCTCTTTCCTTTCTTCTATTTTCTCTGGTGGCATGGACGCCACTGTCTTAACCGCCCTGCGTGAGATTTTGTCCGTACGGGATGGTATTCAACACATGTAACAAAACAAGTGAGGGAGCGGCGGGGGAGAGCGAGGCGGTTTACAGAAATGAACATCCGTTATATGCGTTAGAAAAATAAAATTGTTCTTGCAACATACAAGCGGAGCGCATATACTGCAGTCATAGCGTATGAGATGGGGTCTCTAAATGAGGCCAAGCACAGCAATTTGAGTTTATGTAGACGGGACTTGAGCATGAGCACCAGCAGTTTCTCCTTTAACAACGATAATAGTAGTTACATTAATCTCGAGACTATCCTTGGTTGCACTGTCGGTTCTCGCGCAGAGAACGGGCTTGTATTTCTAGATGAAGAGAAGCCATGCGGCGAAGAACTCGAGTATTTAGATGAGATTGAGCGCGAGCGGAACTATGAGTTTGGCTTTTGCGGAGATCAGTTTCATCACGATTCAATTCGCTCAATTTAATTACCCCGTTATCACCTCTTTTTAGCGGGGCAAGTTAGATCGACTATCTGTGTCAAACAACGGCTCACCGTGGGAAGGAATCGGCAATGAGCAAGAACATGAACAAGGACATGAACGGCAAGGCCTTGGGTAAGGCCAGGGCGGCTGGGCGCGTGGCGACGGTTGCTGCGGCGACGATTGCCATGACGGGCGGCTCGCTGCTGTCGCCTCTGACCGCGGCGGCGCAGGGTGCGGATGGCATTGGCGCCGCGGGCGCAACGGCTGCGGTGATGTCGCCGCTGACGAGCGCTGCGGCCGCCGGTACTGGCGCGGGTGCCGTGTCTGCAGCGCAAAAGGTCGCCGACCTGCAGGCTGCAGTTGATGCGGCGCGCGCTAAAGCTGCTACCGCCAAGGCCGATCTGGAAGCGGCTGCCGCTCCCTACGATGCTGCCGCCGTCAACCAGCAGCAGGCGCGGGGCGCCTATGACGCGGCCCGCGGTGCGAGCGATAGCGCGGCCTCCGCTGCTTCGGCCGAGCTGGAAAAGCAGCTGGGCGCTGCGCAGGACAAGGCCGATCAGGATGTCAAGGCGTTTGAGGACGCTCAGGCTGCGCTCGATGCTGCCAAGAAGGAGCTGGCGGACAAGGATGAAGCCCTGACTGCTGCCCAGAGGGCATCCCGTGATGCCCAGTCTGCGCTTGAGGCCGCACAGGCTGCTGCATCCGATGCTACGCCCGAGGCTGTAGCTGCCGCCCAGGCTGCCGCAGGGCAGGCTGCGAGTGACCTGGAACAGGCGAAGCAGCAGGTCGTTGATGCGCAGGCCAAGCTCTCGGATGCTCAAGACGCTGCCACTGCCGCCGCTGCCAAGCAGCAGGACGCGCAGGGCAAGCTTTCGGCAGCTCAGCAGGCAAAGGCCGCGGCAGATGCGGACGTGGATGCCGCGCAGACGAGCTATGACGCGGCCAAGGCCGATCTGGATCGAGCCGAGCAGGGCGCCGCGGGCCCGGAGTACGAGGCCGCCAAGGCAAAGGTGGCTGCTGCGTCCGAAGCGCTGACGGCCGCCAAGGCCGCGCAGTCGAAGTGCGAGAGCGAGCTTGCTGCCGCTGAGCAGGACGTTGCCGCCGCCGAGGGCGAGGTTCAGACTGCTCAGCAGGCAGTTGCCGATCAGCAGCAGGCCGCTGCCGATGCCCAGTCAAAGCTGGATGCCGCCGCTGCTGCCAAGACCGCTGCCGACGCCGCTCTTGACCAGGCCAAGACCGATCATGCCAGTGCGCTCACGGAGCTGGCCGATGCCCAGGCCAAGCTTTCGGCGGCCAAGGACGAGAAAGACGCTGCCGACAAGGCGCTCGATCAGGCGAAGGCCCAAAAGCAGCAGGCCGACCAGGCTGTGGCTCAGGCCCAGGCAAAGCTCGATGCCGCTCAGGCAACGGCGAATGCATCGGCGGAGAACTACCGCCAGGGTGCCATCGCATTCTTTAAGAGTGTGGGTGCCGACGATGCGGCGGATATCATCCTCAACTGCAAACTCGCTGGCTACAACAAGGTGGGCGAGGAAGTCGACGCGACGAGCCTGACCAATATGAAGCAGGCGGTTGTGTGGCTCAAAGCGTGCAACGAGTATCGCGCAAGCGTTGGCCTAGGCGAGCTCAAGGTGACATATGCCATGATGGCGACCGCCATCGCCGACGCGAACTTCTCCGATACGAAGGTCGCGCACGCTCAGCAGTTTAACGTGGGCGAGAATGTGGCGTGGAACTACGGAAGCAATCCGTTTAAGCAGTGGGTCGATCAGGAGAAGGCCATCTTTGATGCTGCCGCCGCCTCGCTGGGCGCGTCGGGCCTTACGGGAAAGGCCGCTTACGATTTCTATACAGCGCATAGCTCCCAGATTGATAACTACGCCGCACTGCACGGTGGACCAAACCCTTCGGTCGGACATTACATCAACGTGATCAACCCCGATTACACCGTGACGGGCATGGGCGTTTGCACGCGAGGGACGCTGTACGGGAGTACACAGGCGCAAACATTTGTATATTCTGGTCAATGGTATAAGCCGTATAACCTCAATCCGATGACGGTTGCAGAGTATGAGGCTGCGTTGAATGCGTGGTGTGACTCGTTGGCAAATCCCGAGCAGGGCGTGGATGCGGCACGCAAGGAGCTTGCTGTGGCGCAGGGCGTTGCCGACGATGCCGGCAGCAAGGTGAGTGCAGCATCGCAGGCCGTTGCAGCAAAGCAAACCCAGGTTGAGCGCGCTGCCGCTAACGTTGATGTCGCGGCAACCAAGGCCTCGGAGGCCCAGGCTGCCGTGGCGCAAAAGCAGGCTGCAGCTGACGCCGCCGCGCGTGCCGTCAGCGATGCCCGCGCCGATTTGAGCGCTGCCAACGCCGCTGTTGCGGCAGCGCAGGACGCCGTGGCCGCCAAGTCTGGCGAGCTCGACATTGCCAAGGGCAAGGTGGCTGCTGCCAAGCGCGCACTGGACGCCGCTCGTGCCGGTGTTGGCGACAAACGGGATGCACTTGCCGCGGCCCAGGATGAGCTAGCGGCGTACTCAGCCGATATCGCCGCTGCTCAGCGTGCGTTTGATGCGGCGTCGTCTGCACTCGAAAGCGCGCGTGCCAATCAGCGCGAGGCGGAGGCCGAACTTCTTGCCACCCAAGGCGATGCCGATCAGGCAGGCATCGATGCTGCTGCCACTCAGGTGGAGCTCGATATGGCGCAGCGGGCTGCAAGCGATGCCGACGCCGTCGTGGCAACGGCTCAGGCAAAATCTGATGCAGCTGCCGCCCGCGCCTCTCAGCTTAAGAATGCCGCCGCAGCACTTGCCAAGGCCACTGGGGACAAAGCGACTGCCGATGCCGCGCTCGATGCAGCGGCGATGGCCGTGAGCGATGCCGAGTATGACGTGGTGGAGGCTGACGATGCCGTGGTGGATGCGACTGTCGCGCGCGACGCCTCTGCCGCCGCGGTTGCCCGCCTGCGCAGAATCAATATTGCCGAAGCCATTGTCAACGGCAGCACTGACGATGCGGACGAGGTACTTAACGCCAAGATCGCTGCGGCCCACGATGCCGCCGAGCGTGCCGCGACCGCCAAGGCCGAACTCGATGACGCCGTGGCTGCGACGGATGCCGTGGCGCCGGCATACTTGGAGGCGCTCGCCAACTACACCGCCGCCAAGGTCGAGCTCGACCAGGCTATTGCCGAGCTTAACGCCGAGATCGCTCGCCAAGAGGCCGCCGACCGCGGAAACGGCGAGCAGACCCAGCCCGTCACGCAAGTGACGTACCAGGCCAAGCATGCGGAGGCAAAGACCGAGGCCACGACTTGGCAGACGGCGATGCCCGCCACGGGCGATGCGTCCGAGCTGCTGGGTGAGACCTTCGTGATCGGCGGCACGGTCCTGGTGGCCGCCGGCGTATTCCTGTCCGATAAGCGCCGCCAGCTGATCCGTTAGGGACAGGGAAGCGCGCTGTTTTTGGCGCGCACCGCAGGGGCATGGGCTCTGCGGCGCGCGCCGCCTTTTTCTTCAAGATTGATTAAGGAGGGATATATGCAAATAAGAGGAGAGGCCGCGATCGCCTGCGGATTCATGGCGGGTCTGGCAACGGGGTTGCTGTTCGATGGATGTTTCGACAGCTATATCAATCGATTCTGCGATTTTGGTTTTTCGAGAGGCAAGCCTTGGAAAACAGCGCCAGCTCGTCAAGAGGTGGCTGCGCCCATCGAGCCCCGCAGCGTGGATACCTCAAAAATCAAGGTAATCGTCACTAAGAACGGCAAGATTTACCACCGTTCTACGGGGTGCAAAAGCCTTCCTCAAAACGCCATTAAAACAAGCGTACCATTAGCGGCTGCACTCAAGCGAGGCAAGACGCCCTGCCCAACATGCTGCCCGCCAACAGTGTGCTCGATCTAGTTTTTTGGGTGTTTGATCCGTTTGGATGGAAGAACGAAGGGTAAGCCCTAAGGGATACAGATGCCGGCCCGGCCTGCAATTTCTTCCATTGATTTGTCCAGAGTCGCACAGCACGGAGGTGTTGTTTGATGTCTATTTTCGTTACCGGAGACGTTCACGGTGTTGCCGAGTATGGGGCGAGTCGCTTCTCGTCGCGCGTTTGGCCATTGGGTCGAACGCTGACGCGCGATGACGTTGTCATCGTTGCCGGCGACTTTGGCTTTATATGGAGCGGCTCGAACACCGACAAATACTGGCTCGACTGGTTTGAGTCCAAGCCCTGGACCACGTGTTTTGTCGACGGCAATCACGAGAACCATCATCTGCTGGCGGGGCTGCCAATGCGTGAGTGGAACGGGGGCCTCGTTCACGAGGTTCGCCCGCACGTGCTGCACCTGATGCGCGGCGAGGTGTTCGACATCACGGGGACCACGGTGCTCGCCATGGGTGGCGCCGCGAGCCATGACAAACAGTGGCGTCAGGAGGGAAAGACGTGGTGGCCCGAGGAGATGCCGAGTGAGCGCGAGATCAAACACTGTCGCGCCTCGCTCGATCGCGCGGGCTGGAAGGTCGACTATGTTGTGACGCACGAGGCGCCGGTCGATTTGGCTGACGAGCTGTGCATGGAGTGCAATCGCGAGTTCTACGACGATTCGCTGCAGGCCTTTTTGGGCGAGCTCGACGGGCGGCTCGACTACCGCACCTGGTTCTTTGGCCATTACCATGACGATGAATGGCGCGATGACAAGCATCGCCTTATCTACCAAGATATCGTGCCGATCGAAGCGCGATGTGCCGATGGGCAGGATGAGACGGCGAGTGACTATTTTGAGCAAGAGCGTTAGGAGGTCCCCATGATCTGGTTTACCAGCGATACCCACTTTGGGCACGAGAACATGCTGCGGCTCGCCGACAGGCCTTGGTCGACTGTTGGGCAGATGAACGACGCCATGGTCGCTAGCATTAATAGCAAGGTCGCTGCGGATGACGAGCTTTACATTTTGGGTGACTTCAGCTTTAAGATGACGGTCCAAGATGCCTACGAGTTGCGCAAAAGCATTGCATGCAAGCGCATCCATCTGCTGCCCGGCAACCACGATAAAGACTGGACGCAGCCTGCGGTGGCGGATGCTTTTATCGTCGAGCCGCCCATTTGCGTGCTCAAGATCGACCGTCAGAAAATCGTGCTGAGCCACTATCCCATGGTCGACTGGCAGGGTATGTCGCACGGCGGCTGGCATTTGCACGGGCATATCCACAGCTGTGGCGACGCGTATAACAAGTTCAACCTTCGGCAGGGGCTGCTGCGCTACGACGTGGGCGTGGACGCCAACGGCTACGCCCCGGTGAGCCTGGAGGAGCTCAAGTCGTGGTTTGCACAGGTAGACGAGCCGGTGTGTTGCGTTAAGTGGCCGTGGTGGGTCAACGCCACGGGCGACGAGCAGGTCGAGCGCGATCTCGAAACCTATAAGAGGGAAGTGGTGATCCGATGACGGTCTATGTGACGGGCGACGTCCATGGCGGCGCTGACATGCAAAAGCTGCGCGATTGGGATCTTGGGGAAAGCCTGACGAGCGACGACTATCTCATCATTGCCGGCGACTTTGGCCTTCCGTGGGATTTCTCTGCCGAGGAGTGCGCCGACATCGCTTGGCTGGAGTCGCGCCCCTATACCGTGCTGTTCGTCGACGGCAACCACGAACGTTTCGACCACTGGGCGGAGCGACCCATGGAGTTGTGGCACGGCGGACTGACACAGCGCCTGTCGGACACCTCGCCCATACGGCGCCTGACGCGCGGCGAGGTTTTTGAACTCGACGGCTCAACGGTCTTTACCATGGGCGGCGCCACGAGCGTGGACAAGGAATACCGCATTCCGTATTCCAGCTGGTGGCCGCAGGAGCTGCCGGACGAGCGCAACTTTGAGGAGGCGCGGACAAAGCTCGACGGCGTGGGCTGGAAGGTCGACTACGTGGTCACCCACACCTGCTCTACGCGCATGCTTTCGCCCACGCTTTATCCGGCGCCCGGCTGGAATTGCCCCGCCGTTGATCGGCTTACGGCGTTTTTCGATGAGCTGGAGGACCGCTTGGACTACAAGCGCTGGTACTACGGGCATTTTCATCGGGATGCCAACCCGGCCGAGCGCCATACCGTGCTCTACGACTGCATCGTTCGCCTGGGCGACGAACTCCAGCCCTGGGATGTTGCGTAGGGGTGGGGTGCCTGATTACTCAGCCGTTACGGTAATGTTCTCCCTGTGCTTGCGGATAACATCCCAGCTAAAATGCTCGACCAGCTGCTCGGCAGAGCGCGGCGTGGTGCCCGGCGCGATGCCTGTTTGTCCGGCGAGCCAACCCAGCAGCGCTTCGGGCGTGCCAAAGCGGGCGCGGAGTTCGCCCAGGTCCAGATCGCGGTCTCGTTTGGAAAGGCGGCGGCCGTCCGGTGCCATGAGCAGCGGAATATGTGCGTAGTGCGGCGTGGGCAGTCCCAACAGGTGCTGCAGATAGATCTGGCGCGGCGTGGACCCCAGCAGGTCGCATCCGCGCACGACCTCGGTGACGCCCATGGCAGCGTCGTCGACCACCACGGCTAGCTGATAGGCAAACACGCCGTCGCTGCGGCGCACCAAAAAGTCGCCGCACTCGGTGGCGAGTGCTTCGCATTGGGCGCCGTACGTGCGATCCACAAATTCGATCACGTCGTCTGCGAGGTCGTCGACGGTGGGCACGCGCAGACGTGTGGCCGGCGCGCGCAGGGCGCTGCGGCGGGCCACCTCCTCGGCCGAAAGACTTCGGCAGGCGCCACGGTAGATGGGCGTGCCGTCGCTCGCGTGCGGTGCACTCGCGGCGTGGAGCTCGGCGCGTGTGCAAAAGCAGGGATAGGTGAGGCCGGCGTATTGCAACTGGTGCAGGGCGTCCTCGTACAAGTCCAGGCGGTCGTGCTGGTAGTAGGGGCCTTCGTCCCACTCCAGCCCCAGCCAGGCCAGGTCGTCAATCAATTGAGCGGCAAGTTCGGGGCGCTTGCAGCGATCGTCCAGGTCCTCAATGCGTAACACGATGCTGCCGCCCTGGCTGCGGGCCGAAAGCCACGCGCACAGGCAGCTGAACACGTTGCCCAGGTGCATGCGGCCCGAGGGTGACGGGGCAAAACGGCCCACGACAGGCGCGGGGGCGGGGACGAGCTTGCTGTTGGTCGCCGTCGACGTGGCCACGGCGGGCGTTGCTATGTTGCATGCGTTGATATCCATGCGGACGAGTATAGCGCGGGGTGAGGTGAGGGGAGGCGTCGTCGATGCTCGCAAGTTGCCGCGGCCACACGTTGCGCGTGCCGGACCACCGGCTCGGCGCCTTAATCGTCGTCAATCAATCTAGCCCTCAAACGACAGAAACCCCGGCAGCTCTTCGCAACTGCCGGGGTTCCGCGGAAAAGGGGGACATGATCCTCAAGCGGACGGCAAAGGGGCAAACCGTTTTCGCTCAACTGCTTTATGCCCCTCAACTGGCGGCTCAATCAGCGAATGCCGCGCCCACACAAAGCCGCTACACCTGTGATGGAGCTATGAAGTGGTATCTATTGCCGGAGCGGGCTATGCCAAGGAGTGTTCCAGATTACCGGCAGATAGGGAACGTCACCAGGTGCCGGCGGCGGGCGTGACTTTTGTCCCGTTTTGACGCTCCGCTGACTTAGATGTTCGTCACATGAACCCGCAAACGTGGGACAATGACGCTACTGGTACCACAGACAAAGGATGTGCCTATGAACGCCCCCGTTGCCCAGCCCTGTCGGCAGCGCCGCCTGTTTGCGCGGTTCGCTTCCGTCTGCGCACTCGTCGCGCTTGCGTTGTTGCTGCTGCCTGCCGTCGCGCACGCCGACGGCTACTCCATGAGCCAAACCTATATCGGTGCCACGGTTGAGGCCGATGGCTCGCTGACCGTTGTCGAGGGACGCCAGTTCGATTTCGACGATGACATTAACGGCGTGTATTGGGATATCAATACAGGCTCTAACCAGCAAGGCGGCTCGGTGGTCGTCAATGTGCTGAGCGTCGAGGAAGACGACACTGCGTTTAACAAGGTCGACAGCGCAAATAAAGGCGACGACGGCGTTTACACGGTGGAACAGTCCGACGACGGCGTAAAGATTAAGGTGTTCAGCCCTCACGAGAGCGGCGACAGCGCAATCTACTACGTGAGTTATTCCATGACCGGTGCGGTTATGAACTGGGCCGATACCGCCGAGCTCTACTGGAAATTCGTCGGCGACGGCTGGTCGGCGGACTCCGATGACGTCGAGATGGAGGTCTACTTTGCAAATGCCGCTGCCGGGACGGCTGCCGTCAAGGGCGATAACTTCCGCGCATGGGGCCACGGCCCGCTGACGGGCGACGTGTCGCTCGATGCGGACGAGCCCATGGTCACCTATACCATTCCCTGCGTGCACCAGGGCGAATTCGCCGAGGCACGCATCGCCTTCCCTAGCGACTGGGTGCCGCAGCTTGCCGCTTCGGGCGAAGAGCGCATGTCAACGATCCTGAGCGAAGAGAAGGAATGGGCCGACGAAGCTAACGCCCGCCGTGAGCACGCGCGTGCGGTTGCCAGCGCGATTGCCGTGGTGTGTGTTGTTGTGGCGGTTGCCTATACCGGTGTAATCGTGATGCTCAAGCTGCGCAGGCCCAAGCCCAAGCCGCTCTTCCAGGACGAGTACTTCCGCGATGTGCCCTCCGCCGATCATCCCGCGGTGCTTGCAACTCTTATGAGCTGGAACGACGTGCCCGATCAGGCATATATCGCCACGCTGATGAAGCTGACCGACGACCGCGTGATCAAGCTGGAAGAAGCGACCGAGACCAAGAAGAAGGGTCTGCTCCGTCGCGAAAAAGAGGAGCAGACGTATCGCATCACAGTGACCGACGAGGCCTGGAAGGCTGCCAAGAAGGACGGCATCGATCGCGACGTGCTCAAGGTCTTCTTCGCTGGCGTTAAGCCCGATAAAGACGGCGTCCGTTCGCGCACGTTTAGCGAGCTGGAGGAGTATGCCAGCGAGCGTACTGAATCTGTTGGCGACAAGCTCGAGGACTATCAGAGCACGGTTAAGGGCAAGCTGGAGGAGTGCGAGTTTATCGCATCGGATGGCACTATCGCGATGGTGGCCGGCCTGGTTCTCGGCATCATCATTGTCTTTGGCATTTTGGGCTCTCTGTTCTATACCGACTTTGCGGACGCCAATGTCGGCGCCGCTATGATCTCGATCCCCGTCACGATCGTGGGCTTTGTCCTGAGCTGCACCTTCCGCCGTTACACGCCGGAGGGCGCCGAGGTGGCGGCTCGCTGCAAGGCGCTCAAGCATTGGCTCGAGGACTTTACGCGTCTGAAGGAGGCCGTCCCCAGCGACCTGATCTTGTGGAACAAGTTTCTGGTGATGGGCGTTGCCCTGGGCGTTTCGAAAGAAGTGCTGCGACAGCTGGCCGAAGCCGTGCCTGCGGACCTGCGCAACAGTGACGATTTCTACGACAACTACCCCTGCTACTGGTGGTATTACCATCACTACGGCAACGAGTCCCCGCTCGATTCGTTCAACGATGTGTACCACGAGACCATCCGCGAGCTGGCTTCGAGTTCCGATAGCTCGAGCGGCGGCAGCGGTGGCGGCTTTTCCGGTGGCGGCGGTGGCGGCGTCGGCGGAGGCGGCGGCGGAACGTTCTAGCGAGCGCTTGCTTTGGGGTGGATCTTTCTGGGCGGTTGCCAGGGAAGATTCATCCCATTTTTGTGCATCGAAACGGGTCAAACTTTCCGCTGAGGACCTTCGCGCAAGGGGCAGTGGACAAAAAATGCCAAATATGAGTACTGTTGCTGCGTTGGTCACATATGTTTGCACATAATAATGGGCTCCTAATGAGAGTACTTCTCGTTAGGAGCCCATTTTATTGAACATTTGGGGAGCTACGTCAGCTCATGCAGCTGGTCGTCATGCCTACAAGCGTCAAAAATGTCCCAAATCGCTGCTACTAAAAAGGTAACAGTACTCATATTTGATGTTTTTTGACCAGGGCTATCTACAAACCCCCTAGGCCACTCATTGGGGACAGACTTAAATGACTAGTTGTTGGGGATCAGTCATTGGGGACGTTCTTAAATGACCAGGTGTGGCTGCTTGGGCTAGGCTGTTAGGTCGAGTTCGTAGAGATAGCTTTCGCGCGGCATGTCGTGACGACGCTCTTCGCGGTTGGCGCGGTGCGTGGCCGTGCGCTTAAAGCCGTGCAACTCGTAGAACTTCCACGAGCAGTTGGAGTCGGTGTACAGGTGCGCCCTTGTCGCCCCGCGCGAGGACAGGTACGAGACCGCGGCATCGAGCAACACTGAGCCTACACCCAGGCCGTGGACATCGGGATCGACGGCGAGCAGCGTGACTTCGTTGTCGTGCGGCAACGGGCTGCTCTCGAGCAGGCGGTTGTTGGTTCGGATGGTTGCACGCACAAACGAGAGATACTCGGCGCAGGCATCAGGCTCCAGCTCACGCATCTGCGATAGCAGCGCGCGTTCGGTATCCATCCAATGTTCCTTAACGGTGGCGCCGGAGCTCTGTCCCGCACGCGCGAGCGAAATGCCACGCGCCTGACCGTCGATTACGGCAACCTGCGAAAACGTCGATGACGAAAGGCAATAGGCGAGGTCGCACGCGGCCTCAAGGCGGTTGTACTCATCGTTATCCAATTTGTTATGCCAAAGCTGCTGCAGAATCAGCGCGATGGCGTCGAAGTCTTCGGTATCAAACGGTCGGTAGAGAACCCGCGAGACCATGGTGCCTCTTTCTTTTGCGGATGCATATCGAGCACAGTTCTACCACGCTATTGGCATCTAATTATGGTGCCCCTGTGTTCCATGAACTCACCGTGCCCATCCCCTCCGCGCGCAAACTTTTTCTGCACATGCGCCCGTTGCGGGGTGCATCGATGCGCTCGATGCGCTACATTGAATCAGTATTTTCAATGCCGCTGCGCGAGCGCTGCAGATCGACGTATCACCGACTCACAGAGCACGGCGGCGTACCAGACAGGAGGACTGCATGGGATCTGATGTGAAGATCGCACGCGCGTTGATCTCGGTTACCGATAAAACGGGTGTCGTCGATTTCGCACGGACGCTGGTCGATGACTTTGGCGTCGAGATCATCTCTACGGGCGGCACGGCTCGTGCCATCGAGGACGCGGGCGTTCCCGTAACCCCCATCGAGGAGTTCACGGGCTATCCCGAGATGATGGACGGCCGCGTTAAGACCCTGCACCCCAAGGTTCACGGCGCGCTGCTGGCCCGCCGCGATTCCGAGCAGCACATGCAGGAGGCCGCTCAGCACGGCATTAAGCTGATCGACTTGGTCGTCGTCAACCTGTACGAGTTCGAGAAGACCGTCGCCAACCCCGAGGTCACCTTTGCGGACGCCATCGAGCACATCGACATTGGCGGTCCCTCCATGTTGCGCTCCGCCGCTAAGAACGCTGCGAGCGTTACCGTCATCTCTGACCCGGCCGACTACGACGCTGTCCTTGCCGAGATGCGCGAGACCGGCGGTTGCACCACGCTTTCCACCCGTCGTCGCCTGCAGGTGAAGGTCTACCAGACCACCGCCGCCTACGACACGGCTATCTCCCGTTGGCTTGCCGCCCAGGCAAGTGACGTGGCGGATACCTCTGCCAAGCTCGAGATTTCGCTGGAGAAGGTCGATGACCTGCGCTATGGTGAGAACCCGCAGCAGAAGGCTACGGTCTACCGCTTTGCCGAGGGTTGCGAGAACACCGCGAGCTCGCAGTTTCCGCTCGTGGGCTCCGAGCAGATCCAGGGCAAGCCGCTCAGCTACAATAACTATCTGGATGCCGATGCCGCTTGGAACCTGGTCCGCGAGTTCGACGAGCCTGCCTGCGTGATCCTCAAACACCAGAACCCCTGCGGCTCCGCCGTTGCCGAGGACATTACGTCCGCTTACGACCGCGCCTTCGCCTGCGATCCCAAGAGCGCCTTCGGCGGCATCATCGCCTGCAACCGCGAGGTTCCCTTTGAGCTGGTTGAGCATTTTGCCGATCAGAACAAGCAGTTTGTCGAGGTCATCATCGCCCCGAGCTACACTGCCGAGGCGCTCGAGCGCATGGCCAAGCGCCCCAACCTGCGCGTGCTGGCTACCGGCGGCGTGGACCACGGCGCCCAGGTGGAACTGCGCTCCATCGACGGCGGCATGCTGGTGCAGGAGGTCGACCACGTGACCGAGGACCCCGCGACCTTTACGTTCCCCACCGACCGCAAGCCCACCGATGCCGAGATGGCCGAGCTCGAGTTTGCCTGGAAGGTCTGCAAGGGCGTCAAGTCCAACGCCATCCTGGTCTCCAAGGGCAAGGCCGGCATTGGCATGGGCCCCGGTCAGCCCAACCGCGTTGACTCTGCGCTGCTTGCCTGCGAGCGCGCCGAGGACTTCTGCGAGCGCGAGGGCGTGGAGAAGGGCGGCTTTGCCTGCGCAAGCGACGCGTTCTTCCCGTTCCGCGACAACGTCGACGTGCTTGCCGCACACGGCGTGACCTGCATCATCCAGCCCGGCGGCTCCAAGCGCGATGACGAGAGCATCCAGGCCTGCAACGAGCACAATATTGCGATGGTTTTCACGGGTGCGCGCCACTTCCGCCATTAAGTAGGGAGGTGGCGCTGCGGCTTGCCCAACCACCGCACCTTGCCGCTCATTCGTCGCCCGCGTACCCAAGTACGCGTCGCTCCTCTTTCACGGCAATCTGCGGCACCTGGGCAACCCTCGCCGACCTGTTAGGTTGACTGGGGAGGATGGGATGTTATCTCGTCCCTTGGACCGCCTCGCTTCTAAAATTATCTCTGCAAAAGACGGCCGCTCCGTTTGGAGGGCCGTCTTTTTGGTATAAGAGGACGGAATGACTAACACGAAAGGTATGACCATGCCCCAGATTGATGATGCAGAGCTGTTTGGCAATGCCGAGGACCAGCGTGCGTACGAGGACTTTTGCGCCAATCAGGAGGCGGTCGAGAAGTTTACGCTCGACAAGCCCGCGCTTATCTGCCGTTGGCGCATGTCCAACAAAAAGGTGCCCATGCTCAACCGTCACATTCGCGCGCTGTCCGAGCGCTTGGTGCAGGGCGAGCCGCTTGCCCATAACATGCTCAGCTGGGCCAAGCAGCACGTTGAGTGGTCGCTTGCCGAGGGCGATTACACCGCGCACGACGGCGTGCTCATGCTGGTGATCGACGTTAACGGCAATGCCGCCATGACGGTGGGTGAGTACGAGCCGCTGGCCGATACTTCGGCCAAGGCGCTGCGTGCCCGCTCCGCCGAGGCCCGCTCCGAGGCCGACGAAACCGGCGTGGCGCCCGAGCTGCTCGCTGCCGTCAACAACGGCGAGCTCGCCTTTGTGGCGCCGGCGGACGAGTTCCTGTGCGGCACGGCGACGCTCATCGAGCAGCTGGCCCAGACCAAGGGCATCCCGGTCACGCGCGTAGACATTCCCGCGCAGCTCAAGGGCGCGTTGTTCCTGGTGAGCGACGAGCACGGCGTGGTCCCCGCAACCGAGACGGACGCCGCCGAGGCCGACGCCGCGACGGTCGCCTTCTTCGCCGAAGGCTACGAAAAGCTCCGTGCCCGCTGCTAAATGATTTTTCTGGGACGGGGATTTAATAATCATTTGATCCCCGCGCCCGTTGCGAGCGAGGGGCGAGCCAACGCTTTCGTTCGCGAACAGTTCTGTCACCTTGTTGCCGCGCGAGGCGCGTACTTGCGGCTCCGCAGCCATAATGGTGGCAAGACAACCAAGAAGGGAGCGGAATCCATGGCGCTGATTTATATCGTTGAGGACGACGAGCCCATTCGTCGTGAGCTTATCGACATCCTTGCCCGCGCCGGGTTTGAAATCGAGGCCTGCGAATCGTTCGAGCATGTCTCGCGCGATATTCTCGCCGCCGCGCCCGATCTGGTGCTGCTCGACCTCACGCTTCCCGTCAAGGACGGCCAGCATATCTGCCACGAGGTTCGCCGCGAATCCGAGGTCCCCATCATCGTCCTCACGTCGCGCACGACCGAGATCGACGAGGTCATGGCCATGACGCTCGGCGCGGACGACTTTGTTCCCAAGCCCTATAGCGCGCGCGTGCTCGTGGCGCGCATCAACGCACTGCTGCGTCGCACCGCGGCGTCAGGCGAGCGCAGCACGCTCGTCCACAAGGGGCTGGAGCTCGACCTCGCCCGCTCTATGGTCACCAACACGGCGACCGGCGACAGCACCGAGCTCACCAAAAATGAGCTGCGCATTCTCTCGCTGCTCCTGAGCCGCGCGGGCAAGATCGTCTCGCGCTCGGCCATCATGCAGGACCTGTGGGACTCCGACGCCTTCGTGGACGACAATACGCTCACCGTCAACATCAACCGCCTGCGCACCACGCTCGAAAAAATCGGCATCAAGGGGTATTTGACGACGCATCGCGGCCAAGGCTATTCGGTCTAGGGGCCGGCTATGTCGTTTGGCAAGTTCTTTAAAGATGCACTGCTTCCCGTCGCCGTGTGGACGTGCGGCGTGCTGCTGAGCTGCTTTGTGCTGACGGTCGCCGGCGCACCCGTTTCTATCGTGGTCGTGGCGGTTGGCGTGTCCTTTATCTTCGGTATGCTCGGCATCGTGATCGAGTACGCTCGCCGTCGCCGTTTTCTGCGTCAGTTGGAGCGCGCGGCAGAGGAGCTCGAGAGTCCCGCATGGGTGCAGGAGATGGTGCAATGCCCAACCTATGCCGAGGGCGAGCTCGAGTACGAGGTCCTGTGCCGGGTGGGCAAAGCCGCCTGCGACGAGGTTGCCGAGGGCCGGCGTCAGACCGAAGACTATCGCGACTATATCGAGAGCTGGGTCCACGAGGCCAAGCTGCCCCTGGCGGCGGCTCACCTGATTCTGGAAAACCTCGACGGCGGCGCAGATGACCCAACACGTGTCGATGACCTGGGTCGCGAGTTGGCTCGCGTGGAACGCTATATCGACCAGGCGCTGTACTACGCGCGCTCGGAAGTCGTGGAGCGCGACTACCTGATTCGCCGCTGGGACCTTAAGACCTTGGTGACGGGTGCGATTAAGGCCAACGCGCGCGAGCTCATTGCGGCGCACGTGGCTCCGGTGTGCGAGAACCTCGACTTCGAGGTCTTTACCGACGAAAAATGGCTCGAGTTTATCCTGGGCCAGCTCATTCAGAACAGCATTAAATATGCGCGCGAGGACGGCGCGAAGATCGTGTTTTCGGGCGCGTTACTGGACGAGGGCCTGGCGAGCGAGCGCATCGAGCTCACCGTTGCGGACAACGGCTGCGGCGTGTGTGCGGCAGACCTGCCGCGCGTGTTCGAGAAGGGCTTTACCGGCGACAACGGCCGCACCACCAAGCGCGCAACGGGCATCGGCCTCTACCTGGTGGCGTGCCTATGCTCCAAGATGGGCATCGACGTCACGGCGGCATCCGACTCCGGCGAAGGCTTTGTCGTAACATTCGCGTTTTCAACGAATAAGTTCCAATATTTCGAGTAACGCACGCGGCAGACGTCCGCCCAAACAAAACGTGCCACCCCAAACGGGGCGGCACGCCATCTTTTATCAGCCAACTCGCTGAAGTAAGGCTGCGAAGGCCGCAGGGCCGGGAGGGGTTTCCTAAGGGCATATCCCGCAGCCGCAACGCGGCGAGGACGTGCCCGTGGAAACCCCGCAGGCCCCGCGGCCGGTGGGAGCAACGCTACTTCACGACCAGAATGTCGCAGTCCGTATTGCGCAGCAGGAACGTCGAAATCGAGCCCAGTAGCGCGTACTTAATTGAGGACAGGCCGCGGGCGCCGCAGAGCACCAGATCGGGCTTGACCACGTCGAGCATCTCATCCTTGAGCGTCTCGCGAATGCGGCCGGTACGAATCATGACCTCGACCTCGGGAATGTCAGGATTGGCCTTGGCCTCCTCGAGCTGCTTGGCGATGGAGTTGTTAAAGGCCTCTTCCAAGCCGTTGACCAGGTCGACCGGATAGGAACCGGCGCTCTCGAGCGCGGTGGAGTCGATGACGTGCCCGATGATCAACTTAGCGCCGTTGTTCGCGGCGACCTTGATGGCGCGTGCGAGCACAAAATCCTGCTGCTCAGTACCGTCGAGTGAAACAAATACCTTGGTGTAGCCCTCGTTCATGGTTTCCTCCTTGGTCTATCGCACGGGCGCGGGGCTCGTGCGTCGGGCGGGCGCGGGCGCGTTGGCCGCCGGACACTTTATCTTGTTGCAGTTATACCCAAGGATTTCGGTTTGACCGCTCGCAATTCTGTGAACGGGCGAGTTTTTTGGTAAGGGTAGGCGCGGTCGCACCGCCAACGGTTGATAATGGGACATCGCCCGCATCGTCCGCAGAACATCTACCGGCGGGTGTCTAACGAGGGGGTCCCTTTGGATATTATCGAGCTTCTAAAATCTGCCTTCATGGGCCTGGTCGAGGGCATCACCGAATGGCTGCCCGTTTCGTCGACGGGTCACATGATCTTGGTGGACGAGTTCGTCAAGATGAACGTGAGCGAGACGTTCTGGAATATGTTCCTGGTCGTGATTCAGCTCGGCGCCATTCTGGCTGTCTGCGTGCTGTTTTTCCACGAGCTCAACCCGTTCTCGCCCAGCAAGGGTAAGGAGGGCCGCCGCGACACCTGGGTGCTGTGGGGCAAGATTGTGCTCGGCTGCATTCCTGCGGCGGCGATCGGCCTGCCGCTCAACGACTGGATGGAGGAACATTTCTACAATGCTCCCGTCGTGGCGCTGGCGCTCATTGTGTACGGCGTGCTGTTTATCGTGATCGAGAACTGGCGCGCGAGCAAGCGCGAGGAAATGGCCGTTGCCGGTTCGTTTGGTTCGCGTGCTGTGGTGTCGGGTGAACGTCCTGCCGGTGCGCACTTTGCGGCGTCCGCCGCGGCTACCGCCGAGGATGAGGACGATGACGATAACCTGGACTTTGGCTCCATCACTACGCTCGAGGACCTGAGCTGGAAGACTGCGCTGGGTATCGGCTGCTTCCAGGTGCTTTCGCTGGTGCCTGGTACGTCTCGTTCCGGTTCTACCATCATCGGTGGCCTGCTTTTGGGCTGCACGCGTTCGGTGGCGTCTAAGTTCACGTTCTTCCTGGCTATTCCCGTTATGTTTGGCGCAAGTGCGCTCAAGCTGGTCAAGTACTTCATCAAGGGCGGCACGTTCGGCACCAACGAGATCGCCATCTTGGGCGTGGGCTGCGTTGTGGCCTTTGTGGTTTCGCTCATCGCCATCAAGTGGCTCATGGGCTTCGTCCGCCGTCACGACTTCAAGTGCTTCGGCGTCTACCGCATCATCCTGGGCATCGTAGTGCTCGCATACTTCTTTGTTCTGGAGCCGATGCTCGGCCTTTAACTTAGTCGACGCTGCGCGGCGGCCAGGGCGACAACTTGTCATTCAAAGAGGGCGGCATGACCAAAAGGTCTATGCCGTCCTCTTTTCATGCCAATTTGTTCGCCCTGGCCGCCGCTCGCTGCTGCTGCCATGACATCGGTGGCTCCCTGATTGGTGCATTGGGGTCAGGTTATTTTGTACCGGCTTGGTGCAGACAAACCTGACACCTTTGCACCAAATTCGCTGGGGCGGGCCTGACGGCGGCGCACGGAGTCGTGGTGTGATTTGCGTCGGTGTCCGCGCGGCTCGGTATACTGATACGGCTCAAACTATGGCGCTGCCCGCAGGCGCGCCGTCCGTCAGATGAGGAGTCGCCCATGACCCAGCCCCTGCCCTGGGAAAAGAACACTGCCGCGCCCGTGTCGCCCGCGCCGGAGCCCGTGCCGCTCGATGCGTACACCGTCCCCGCCGCGCCGGAACCCGAGCTCGTTCCGCTCGACATCTACGACGCCCCGGCTCCGGCGCCCAAGCCCGCCAAGCCGTTCGTCGATATCGATAGCCTGAACCCCGCCCAGCGCGAGGCGGTCCTGACCACCGAGGGCCCGCTGCTGGTCCTTGCCGGCGCCGGCTCGGGCAAGACCCGCGTCCTGACCTTCCGCATCGCACATATGCTTGGCGACCTGGGCGTTAAGCCCTGGCAGGTCCTGGCCATCACGTTTACCAACAAGGCCGCGGCTGAGATGCGCGAGCGTCTGGCAGCACTCATCCCCAGTGGCACCCGCGGCATGTGGGTGTGCACCTTCCACGCCATGTGCGTGCGCATGCTGCGCGAGGACGCCGACCTGCTGGGCTACACCGGTCAGTTCACCATCTATGACGACGATGACTCAAAGCGCATGGTGCGTGACATCATGCAGGCGCTCGGCATTGAGCAAAAGCAGTTCCCCATCAACATGATCCGCAGCAAGATCAGCTCGGCCAAAAACGCCATGATTGGGCCCGAGGACATGCTCAAGAGCGCCGATAGCCCCAACGACAAAAAGGCCGCGCAGGTCTACCTGGAGCTGGAGCGCCGCCTGCGCGCCGCCAACGCGATGGACTTTGACGACCTGCTCGTGCGCGCTCTCGAGCTGCTGCGCACCCGCCCCGAGGTGCTCGATAAGTACCAGGAGCGCTTCCGCTACATTAGCGTCGACGAGTATCAGGACACTAACCACGTCCAATACGAGATCGCCAACCTGTTGGCCGCCAAGTACCAAAACCTTATGGTCGTGGGCGACGACGACCAGTCCATTTATAGCTGGCGTGGCGCCGACATCACCAATATCCTGGACTTTGAGAAGGACTTTAAAAACTGCAAGACCGTCAAGCTGGAGCAGAACTACCGCTCCACGGGTCATATCCTGAGCGCCGCCAACGCCGTGGTGCGTCACAACTCGCAGCGTAAAGAAAAGCGCCTGTTTACGGCCGAGGGCGACGGCGAGAAGATCCAGGCCTTCCAGGCAAGCGATGAGCGCGACGAGGGCCGCTGGATTGCTGGCGAGATCGAAAAGCTGCATGCCAAGGGCACGAGCTACGACGATATCGCTGTGTTCTACCGCACCAACGCCCAGTCGCGTATTCTCGAAGATATGTTCCTGCGCGCGGGCGTGCCCTACAAGATCGTCGGCGGCACGCGATTCTTCGACCGCGCCGAGATCCGCGACGTCATGGCCTACCTCAAGATGATCGTGAACCCGGCCGACGAGATGAGCGTCAAGCGCGTCATCAACACGCCGCGTCGCGGCATCGGCTCCACCTCGATTCAAAAGATCGAGCAGCTGGCGCGCGACAACCGTTGCTCGTTCTTCCAGGCCTGCGAGATTGCGTGCGCCGAGACGGGCATGTTTAGCGCCAAGGTCCGCAATGGCCTGTCGAGCTTTGTGTCGCTGGTGCGCGAGGGCCGCCGCATGGACGGCGAGCTCAAGGACGTTGTCGAGATGATTGTCGATAAGACGGGCCTGCTGCAGGCGTTTCGCTCCGAGGGCACCATGGAATCCGAGAGCCGCGCCGAGAACATCCAGGAATTCCTGGGCGTGGCCGCCGAATTTGAGGAGACGCACGAGGATATCGAGGGTACGCTCGAGAGCTTAGAGGAGCTGCGCGCGGCCGGTGTTGCCGACGTGCCTGCCGGCGCCGAGCCCGAGCCCGTCGTGGTGAGCGCACCTGCGCCCGAGCCGGGACCGTCTGCCCCGGTATCCTCGTTTGAGGCGCTCGTTGGCGCGCGTGATGCCGCAGGTTCCAATCCGCTCGATAGCCTAGCCGCCCCGGCGCTCTCGCCGCAGGATGCCCTGGCCGCCGCCATTGCGGGCAACGCGTATGCCGCGCCGACGGAGATGCCGGCGGGTGCCGTGCATGTCGACGAGATCGAGCGCACCTACGGTCCGCTCACCTGTAAGGCGCTTCCTGCTCTCATGGAGTGGCTGGCCCTGCGCTCCGACTTGGATTCCCTGGCCGGCGAGACGCATGCCATCACCATGATGACCATCCACTCCGCCAAGGGCCTGGAGTTCCCCGCGGTGTTCGTGGCCGGCATGGAGGAGGGTATCTTCCCGCACGTGCACGACTTTGGCGGCAGCGATGATCCGGGCAAGCTCGAGGAGGAGCGCCGCCTGGCCTACGTCGCCATCACGCGTGCCCGTAAGCGCCTGTTCTTGACCTATGCGGCCACGCGTCGCACCTACGGCTCGACCTCTGCCAACCCGCGCTCGCGCTTCCTTAACGAGATTCCGTTTGAGGATATCGAGTTTAGCGGCATCGGTTCTGCCGGTTTTGAGGGCACGGGCTGGGAAAAGCGCGGCGACCGTCACGGCACCTTTGGCTCGGGCATGGGCTCGGATATGTATGGCGGCAAGGTGTTTGGTTCGCATACGCGCTCGACCGGCGGCTCCGGCTCGCGCGGCGGGTCGAGCTTTGACGACTTCTTTGGCGGCAGCAGCTATGGTACTGAGCGCCATCGTGGGGTTTCGCCTGACGCCGGCCGCGTTGCCTCGACCTTTGGCTCGGGCGCGCCGCGAGCCAAAAAGCCGTCGTCCAAGGTGTCGCCGACGGTGGAGCGCAAGGTCGATCGCACCAGCGCGTCGCAGGACTTTGCCGCGGGCGATACCGTGAGCCACAAGACCTTTGGCACGGGTACCGTGATCTCGGTCGCCGGAGACATGATTGAGGTTCAATTCGAAAAGACCGGCCAGACCAAAAAGCTCATGAAGGGCTTTGCACCGATTGTCAAGCTGTCGTAATCCCGGCGGCCCCGGACAGGCGCCAAGGACAACGTCGCCTGCTCGGACAGTCCTGCGCAAGACGGAGGCCACATTAAGTGGCCTCCTTTGCGTGCGGAACTCGCGATCGACGTTGTCCTTGCCGCCTGTCCGGGGCCTTGGGTAGCGTTGCTTGCGAGCGTCGCTCTGCCTGTTCGCTTTTTGGTCTGGAGAGCCGGGTGGGCTGATATATGGATATGAGTAGGGGCTCTCCCGTATGTGGACGGGGGAGCCCCTTGTTGCGTTTGGGTTGTTGTGGTGGCTTACAGGTGGCTGATGATTAGCTCCATTTTGCCTTCGAGGTCGATGGAGGCGACGGTGCTGGGGGCTAGCAGATGGCTTCCCTTATGGACTGCCTCGCCGCAGACGGTGCCTTCGCCGTCGATGACCGACAGGCACATGAAGGGCCAGCGCTGGTCGAGGGTCTTGCTGCCGTCGACGCGCACGCGATCGACGGTGTAGCAGGGGTTGGACTCGAGCTCGGTCACGCCATCGACCTCGGGCGCGGTCACGGTACCGTCGACCGGAGCCTGAGCATCAAAGTTGATGCAATCCAGACTCTGCTCAATGTGCAGCGGACGCAGCTTGCCGTCGGTGCCGGGGCGGTCGTAGTCGTACAGGCGATAGGTCACGTCGCTCGACTGCTGCGTCTCCAAAATGAGCGTGCCGGTCTTGATGGCGTGCACGGTACCGGAATCAATCTGGAAAAAGTCGCCCTTGTGGATCGGCAGCACGTTGAGCATGTCGTCCCAGCGGTCGTCCTTGATCATCTGTGCGGCTTCAGCGCGATCCTTGGCGCGCTGCCCGACGATAATCGTGGCGCCGGGCTCGCAGTCCAGGACATACCAACACTCGGTCTTGCCCAGGCTGCCGTTCTCGTGCTCGGCGGCGTACTCGTCGTTGGGATGAATCTGGATCGAAAGGTCGTCCTTGGCGTCCAGAATCTTAATGAGCAGCGGGAACTCCTTGCCCTCGCAGTCGCCAAAGAGCTCACGGTGCTCGGCCCACAGCCACGACAGCGTGTGGCCGGCATACGGGCCCTCCGCAATCTGGCAGTCGCCGTTGGGGTGGGCTGAGATGGCCCAGCACTCACCGATGGGGCCCTCGGGAATGTCGTAACCAAACACGGTCTCCAGCTGGCGGCCGCCCCAGATCTTCTCGTGGAAGATCGGCGTGAGTTTAATCAAATCGGACATGTGCATACTCCCATAAGGTTGTGCGGGTGCCGCGTAAGACAGCTCAAAACGAGCACCCACCGGATTACAAAACTAGGCCAGCGTTACGTTGTGCAGCTCAAAGCGGTCGCCTACGTTGTGCGAGATAGAATATTCAAATGCGGTGCCGCTATCCAAGAAGCCAATCTGGTTGAGTTCGAGCAGGGGAGAGCCGGGTTTGGTATCCAGGCGCTCAGCCTCTTCCTCAGTTGCCGCGACAGCGCGAATGGTGCGATGGAAGCTCGAAATCTTCAGCCCGCATTGCTCGCGGATAAAGCCGTAGACCGATCCGTACAGGTCCTTCTTTTTAAGGCCCGGGATCAGTTCGAGCGGCATATAGGTGTACTCGATGACGATGGGCTTCTCGTCGACCTGGCGCACGCGCACGATGTGATAGGCGAAGTCATCCTCGGCCATTCCCAGCTGGGTCGCAACCTCTGCCGGCGGATTGACGATCGAGAAATCGTAGACCACCGAGGTCACCTTTTCCCCGCGGTGCTCATACGAAAAACCCTGGGCACGGTCGTTCTTGCCTTGAAAAAACACCTGGCCTGGAAGTCCCGCCGTGTCCTTGACGTAGGTGCCCGATCCGCGCCGGCTGGTAATAAGGCCTTCCTCGGTGATCTGCTCAATCGCTCGTTTGACGGTGATTTTGGAAACGCCATAGAGCTCACAGAACTCAACGACGGTGGGCAACTTATCGCCCGGTTTAAGTGCGCCGTCCTCGATGCTTCGACGGATATCTGCAGCTATCGCCTCGTATTTGGGAATCATGCAATCCTCCCTTCATATTTGCGTCGATATTTAGAAAGTATACCTACTTAAAAAGCATCCATATGGCTTTCATGAAAGAAGTTCGATAAAGAAAAATGAAAAAGACGCTTTACATAGAAAATTAGAGCGCTATAGTTACAGACAACAAGCGAGATGCATTGGCGTTTCCTTGTACTGTTTGAGGACGGTTTTGTTTTGGCGGGTTGGATATCGGTATGACCGGTGTGCGCCCGCGCCGGATAACCTGCCAAAGCAAACCCGTCTCCAACCGGAAGCTCTAAGACACGAAAGCGAGGACTTTGATGGCACAGTATCAGCTGCCCCGTGACTTCTTCTTTGGCGCCGCTATGTCCGGCCCGCAGACTGAGGGTCGGTGGAACCAGGGAGGCAAGCTCGAGAACCTGTGGGACACCTGGTCCATCCAGGATCTGGGTTCGTTCTACAACTGCGTTGGCTCTTATGCCGGTAATGACTTTATGGCCAAGTACCAGGAAGACCTTCGCATTCTGAAGGACTTGGGCCTGGATACCTATCGCACTTCCATTCAGTGGAGCCGTCTGCTCGATGCCGACGGCAACCTCAACGAGGAAGGCGCCGCGTGGTATCACGAGTTGTTCCGCGCCTCTCGCGAGGCCGGCCTGGAGCCGTTTGTCAACTTGTACCACTTTGACATGCCCACCTACCTCTTTAACCGCGGCGGCTGGGAGAGCCGTGAGGTCGTCGAGGCTTACGCGCATTATGCCGACGTCGCCTTCCACGAGTTTGGCCAGGAGATTAAGTACTGGTTCACCTTTAACGAGCCCATCGTCGAGCCCGAGCAGCGCTATCAGGAGGGCGTGTGGTTCCCGCAGCTCCACGACTTTAGCCGCGCCCGCACCGTGCAGTATCACATCTCGCTGGCGCACGCGCTGGCCGTGGCCAACTATCGTCGCGCCTATGACGAGGGCGCTATTCGCGCCGATGCCAAAATCGGCATGATCAACTGCTTTACCCCGGTCTACACCAAGGAGAACCCCAACGAGGCGGACCTCGAGGCCGTGCGTATGACCAGCGGCATCAACAATCGCTGGTGGCTCGACCTTATTACCAAGGGCGAGCTTCCTGCCGACGTGCTCGACAGCCTGGCCAAGGGCGGCGTTAAGCTCCCGTTCCGTGCCGGCGACCAAGAGATTCTCAAGCAGGGTGTTGTTGACTGGCTCGGCTGCAACTACTACCACCCCACGCGCGTTCAAGCGCCGGCGAGCAAGGTCGACCAGTACGGCCTGCCGCACTTTGCCGACGAGTACGTATGGCCCGACGCCGTTATGAACGAGAGCCGCGGCTGGGAGATCTACCCGCAGGGCCTCTACGACTTTGGCATGGACTGCGCCAAGAACTACCCCGATCTTGAGTGGTTCGTTTCCGAGAACGGCATCGGCATCATGGACGAATATAAGAACCGTGACGCCGAAGGAACCATTCAGGATGACTACCGCGTCGACTTTGTACGCCAGCACCTGGAGTGGGTTGCCAAGGCAATTGCCGAGGGCGCCAAGTGCCGCGGATACCATTATTGGGCCGTTATCGATAACTGGTCTTGGGCCAATGCCTTTAAGAATCGTTACGGCTTTGTCGAGGTCGACCTTATGGACGGCTACAAGCGCCGCCTTAAGAAGTCGGCGGCCTGGCTCAAGCAGGTCGCCACGACCCACGTGGTTGACTAGCGACCGGGCGAACGCCCAGACCGTGCGCCGCCGCGCGCAACACATGGCACATCTGGTGGCAGAGGGCGACAGGCCACCGTGCGTATAGGAAAAGGCCGGATTTGAAAGTTAGGAGCAATCATGGCCAGTGACAACGGAAAGAGCTTCCTCGACAAGTTTGCCGAGGTCTCTGCGAAGGTGGGAAACCAGGTTCACCTGCGTTCCCTGCGCGATGCCTTCGCGACCATCACGCCGCTCTATATCCTTGCGGGTATCGCGGTTCTTATTAACAACGTCGTGTTCCCCCTGTTCCCGCTCGATGCGGCGGGCCTTGCCAACCTTCAGACGTGGGGTTCGGCAATTACGCTGGGCACCCTCAACGTCTCTGCCATTATCTTGGCCGGATTGATTGGCTACAGCCTCGCTAAGAACAAGCGTTTCGATAACCCGCTCGCTTGCGTGGTCGTCGCTATCTCTGCTTTCGTCATCATGATGCCGCAGCAGATCACCGCCACGCTTGCCGCCACGAGCCCGCTGCTCACCGACAAGATCACCTCCGCCGAGGTCACGGGCGCCCTTTCGACTGCCAACACCGGCACCAACGGGCTGTTCTCGGCTATTATCATCGCCCTGCTTTCCGTCTCGCTCTTCATCAAGATTTCTGGCGTCGAGAAGCTCAAGGTTAAGCTGGGCGAGGGCGTGCCTCCCGCGGTCTCCAACTCCTTCAACGTCATGATCCCGATGCTGCTCAACCTCGCGATCTTCGCTCTTGCCGCAGCCCTGCTCGCCGTGTGCGCCGGCACCGATCTGTGCACCATCATCTCCACGTGCATCTCCAACCCGCTCAAGAACATCATGAACGCCGGTCCGTGGGCTGTTATCCTCATCTACACCCTTGCTAACCTGCTGTTCTGCGTCGGTATTCACCAGTCCACCATCTCTGGCGCTACCGTCGAGCCGATCCTGACCATGCTCATCGTCGACAACATGGCTACCTTTGCCGCCGGTGGCACCATCCAGCCCGATCACTACATGAACATGCAGATCGTTAACAGCTTCGCCCTCATCGGCGGCTCGGGCTGCACCCTCATGCTTCTGCTCGACACGCTCCTGTTCTCCAAGAACAAGGCTTCCGAGACCGTTTCCAAGATGGCTATCCTGCCTGGTTTGTTCAACATCAACGAGCCGGTTATCTACGGTTACCCCATCGTGTACAACCTGCCGCTCATGATTCCGTTTGTCCTTCTTCCCGATTTGTTCATCGGCATCACCTATGGCCTTACCTGCGCAGGCATCATCAGCCCCTGCATCGCCCAGGTGCCCTGGACTATGCCTCCCGTCATCAATGCCCTGCTCGCTACGGGCTTTGACTGGCGCGCCGGCGTGTGGCAGGCTCTCGAGATTGTCATTGGCATGGCCGTCTACCTGCCCTTTATGAAGATTTCCGAGAAGGCAATCGCCAAGCAGGAGGCTCTCGCCGAGTAGAACGCCTAACGGTCGTCCCTTTCACCTTTGCGGGCGCCGGTACGCGGTGCCGGTGCCCGCAGCTCTCTCCCTTGCGTAAAGATGCAGGGGGTGGGAACAATAGCCGCAAAGAATGAAACCAGTCGTCGTCTGCGCACCGCGCAGTTATAAGGAGGAAACCATGAAGAAGATCATGCTCTGCTGCAATGCCGGTATGTCCACGAGCCTGCTGGTCCAGAAGATGCAGGCCGAGGTTGCAAACCGTGGTCTGGATATCGAGATCGAGGCTCGTCCCATGAACGAGGCCCACGATCACCTGGACGAGTGCGACATGTTGCTGCTTGGCCCGCAGATCGGCTACACCAAGGGCGATTTTGAGAAGGAGGCCGCTGGCCGCTTCCCAGTCGAGGTCATCAACATGGTCGACTACGGCCGCATGAACGCTGCCGGCATCATCGACCACTGCGTCAGCGTGATGGGCTAGGTGCAGCATATGGAGGATATGAACGAGTTGCAGATGACCTGCTTCGAGATCATCAGCTACGTCGGTACCGCCAAGAGCATGTACATCAATGCCGTGCAAAAGGCCAAGGAGGGCGATTTTGACGCCGCCGAGGAGCTTATCAAGCAGGGCGACGAGGCCTATAACGGTGGCCACGATGTCCATATGGGGCTCCTTAAAAAGGAGGCCAACGGCGAGCGTAACGGCGAGGCCCCGTTGATTCTGCTGCATGCCGAGGACCAGATGGCCGGCACCGAGACCATGCGCGTCATGGCGACGGAGCTCATCGAGATCCACAAGCAGCTGCAGGCGCTTCAGGCCTAGTCGGCGTTATCGCCGCGATGGACCGTGCAGTCCAACAGACAATACAGTCCCTTTCACGGGCGCCGGGAGCCTCCGCCTCTCGGCGCTCGTTGTTTTTGGCAAAGGTTTACGCGGCCTGTTGGCTGGTACCGCGTGTTTCCCCAGATAAAACCTACCAAACAAACCTGTCCCTTTTTGGTAGGTTTTTGCCTTGGGAGCGGTACCATACAGGCAATGTTTAAACGAGAAAGGTGGGCTCCCATGGAACCTAAGCAGTACTATATCGGCATTGACGTCGGCGGCACTTCGGTTAAGGAGGGCCTGTTCGACGAAGACGGTAACCTGCTTGCCAAGGCCAGCGTGCCTACGCCTCCCATCGTTGACGCTGCGGGCTTTGCCGCGGTGACCGAGGCTATCGACCAGGTGGTTGCCAAGGCGCAGATTCCGCGTGCCTTTGTGGCGGGCATTGGCCTGGCTGTTCCGTGCCCTATCCCGGCGTCGGGCGATGCCAAGGTCAAGGCCAACATTGCCATTAACCTGCCCGAGCTTAAGATCGCCATCCAGGAGCACTGCCCCGACGCGGTCGTTAAGTACGAGAACGATGCCAACGCCGCTGCCATGGGCGAGGCCTGGCTCGGCTCTGCCAAGGGCGTGCAGAACGTCGTGATAGTCACCATCGGTACCGGCGTGGGCGGCGGCGTTATCGTTAACGGCGACGTGGTGTCGGGCGTTGTGGGTGCCGGCGGCGAGATTGGCCACATGTGCCTGAACCCGGCTGAGGAGCGCACCTGCGGCTGCGGCGGCCATGGCCACCTGGAGCAGTATTCCAGCGCCACCGGCGTGGTGAGCAACTACCTTGCCGAGTGCAAGAAGGCGGGCGTCGAGCCCATCGAGCTCACCGGCCCCTCCGATTCCAAGGACGTGTTCCAGGCCTGCCGCGAGGGTGACAAGCTCGCGCTTGCCGCGGCCGATACCATGGCCGACTATCTCGGCCGCGCACTGGCGCTTATTGCCAACGTGGTTGATCCCGAGATGTTCCTCATCGGCGGCGGCGCTTCCGCCTCGGCCGATGTCTACCTCGACAAGGTTCGCGAGCACTTTAAGCAGTACGCGCTTTCCGCCTCGCGCGAGACACCCATCAATGTCGCTTCGCTCGGAAACGACGCCGGCATCATCGGTGCCGCCTACGTAGCCCTGCGCGCCGCCGGTAAATAGCTGGTGCAAGGGGGACAGGTTACTTTGCACCAACATGGTGCAAAAGGGACAGCCTTGGCCCCCGTGCCTGCCCCAATTTGTGCCGCGGCCCTTCCATCTCATAGGGTTCGGCGTCAGCGTGCTACCATAGCTACGTCCAAGTACACATATCAAGTGGAGGATATCCATGGCAAACGTTCTTGTCTTTGGTCACCAGAACCCCGATAACGACGCCATCATGAGCGCCGTCGTCCTGTCCCAGCTGCTCAACCAGGTTGAGTATGCCGGCAACACCTACGAGGCCTGCGCCCTTGGTCAGCTTCCGGCCGAGTCCGCCAAGCTGCTCGCCGACGCCGGCATCGCCGAGCCCCGCGTGATCGAGTCCGTCGAGGCCGGTCAGCTCGTCGTCCTCACCGACCACAACGAGTCCGCCCAGTCCGTCGCCGGCCTTAAGGACGCCACGGTCTTTGGCGTTGTCGACCATCACCGCATCGGCGACTTCGAGACCGCCGGCCCGCTGCACTACATCTGCCTACCCTGGGGTTCCAGCTGCACCATCGTCACCAAGCTCGCCGGCGTGCTCGGCGTTGAGCTTTCCGATGTCCAGGCCAAGCTGCTGCTCTCGGCCATGATGACCGATACGCTCATGCTCAAGAGCCCCACCACCACCGATGTCGACCGCGCCGTCGCCGCCAAGCTCGGCGAGCAGGTGGGCGTCGACCCGGTCAAGTTTGGCATGGAGGTCTTCCTCACTCGTCCGTCCGGCTCCTTCACCGCAGCCGAGATGGTCGGCAACGACATCAAGATGTTCGAGCCTGCCGGCAAGAAGCTGCTCATCGGCCAGTACGAGACCGTCGACAAGAGCCGTGCGCTTGGCATGATTGACGAGATCCGCGAGGCCATGCGCGCCTACGCCGCCGAGAAGGGTGCTGACGGCATCGTCCTGTGCATCACTGACATCATGGAGGAGGGCTCGCAGGTCCTGCTCGAGGGCGAGACTGAGGCCGCTCAGAAGGGCCTGGGCATTGCCGACGAGCACGACGGCGTCTGGATGCCGGGTGTCCTCTCCCGTAAGAAGCAGGTCGCTGCCCCCATCATGGCCGCCTGCTAGGTTTAGTTGACCAAACGCTACGACCGGATCGCGGACGCCCCGCGCTCCGGTCGTTTTTTGTGCACGGTGCCGCGTCGTCTTTTGGACAGGCGTGCCCGTGCCGTTGAACAAATAATGTTCAACCTGTGGTTCCGCTTTTCGGCCATGCCTGCGTGCTTGTCGTGCAGGGTAGGCTAGATGCAAGCGTAATACGTTAGAGCGCGGCGCCGCCACTTGGGCGGGCCGTGCTTTTTTAAGACGGGAGCTTTCCCGTGAAAGGAGCCGCCCATGGCAGCAACTGAGCAGCTGTTCAACGTTCGTGAGCGCAAGCGTTTTGAGCGCCACGACATTTGGGAGCGCATCGCCGAGAACGGCACGATTTCCGCCGCCGTTATGGTCTTCGCCGCCATCGCCGCCGTCATTTGCGCCAATACCGATGCCTACGAGGCCATCCATCACTTTTTGGAGACCCCGCTGTATGTGGGTCTGGGCAACCTTACGGCCGGTCTCACCGTTGAGCTTTTCGTCAACGACTTCCTCATGGCGATTTTCTTTTTGTTGGTGGGCATCGAGCTTAAGTACGAGATGACGGTCGGTGAGCTCAAGAATCCGCGTCAGGCCATGCTTCCCATGCTGGCGGCCGTGGGCGGCGTTGTCGTTCCCGCCTGCATCTACCTGATCTTTAACCATGCCGGCGCCCGCAACGGTTGGGCCATCCCCATGGCAACCGATATTGCCTTTGCGCTGGGCGTGCTGTCGCTTTTGGGCAATCGCGTGCCCAACGGCGTGCGCGTGTTCTTCTCGACGCTCGCTATCGCCGACGACCTCATCTCCATCGCCGCCATCGCCATCTTCTACGGTCAGAGCCCCAATCCGTTTTGGTTGGGCGCCGCCGCGCTTGTGACCTGCGCGCTCGTGTGGCTCAACAAGACGCAGCACTACCGCCTTGCCCCGTATTCGGTACTGGGTCTGCTGTTGTGGTTTTGCATGTTCAAGAGCGGCGTGCACGCTACGCTTGCTGGCGTCATCTTGGCCTTTACCATCCCGGCCAAGTGCGGTGTCAAGCTCGATAGCCTCACCGATTGGCTGGGCGAGTGCCTGCCGCTGCTCGATGATCGCTACGACGACGAGGCGCACATCCTGGGCCAGCATGACTTTACCGTCTCGACCACCAAGGTCGAGCGCGTCATGCACCGCGTAACCCCGCCGCTCATCCGCATGGAGCGTCTGATCTCCACGCCGGTCAACTTCGTGATCCTGCCGATCTTTGCGTTCGTGAACGCGCAGGTTCGCCTGGTGGGCGTGGACATGAGCACGCTGCTCACCGACCCGGTGACGCTCGGCGTGTACTTTGGCATGCTGCTGGGCAAGCCGATCGGTATCTTTGGCATGACGTTTGCCCTGGTTAAACTCAAGATTTCCGAGTTGCCGCATAATGTCAACTGGCACATGATCGCCGGTGTGGGCATTTTGGGCGGTATCGGCTTTACCATGTCGATCCTCATCAGCGGCCTCGCCTTCCCGACGGCCCAGTTTGAGGTTCTTGCAGCCAAGGCCGCTATTCTCGCCGGTTCGGTCACCGCAGCCGTGCTCGGCATGATCTACATGAGCGTGGTCTGCAAGCATCCCTCGCCCAAAGACGAGTAAGAGCGCGAAAACCGGCTCCAGAACCGATTCGGGCGCGTTCAAAATGCGGATTCGGGCGGTGCTTGCCGCCTGCCAGACACGCCAGTGGTCAAAAAACGCCGTTTGTGAGTACTGTCACAAACGGCGTATCATTTTAGGTGCGGAAAATAATGAACAAAGTTATAAGAACTGTACGTTAATGAGTGACCATCGACTTCCAATTTGGCGCTAGCTGACGGTGATTAGGAAGTTTCAAGTCGAGTTTTGCCGATTTCGACCAAGAATCGCTGCTACTAAAAAGGTAACAGTACTCATATTTGCCCTTTTTTGGCCACAAGCTCTAAAACAAGCCTCGCCAAGGTCGGGAAGCGGGCCAAATCGCCGGCCTCGAGGCTTATTCCACCGTTCCGTAGACGGCGCCCCAGCCGTGGGCGGCCAAGGCGGAGTTGAGCTGGTCGCAAAGTGACTGGCGGTCGTAGTAGCCGGGCGGCAAAAGATTCACGATCTCCATGAGATCGGGCGCCAGGTCCAAGATTTCGGCCTGTACGATCAGATCCAGGCGGTCGATGGCGTGGCGGTCGTAAAACAGTCCGTCGACCAGGCGCTGCAAGTCGCCGAATTCCTCGGCCTGAAACGATCCGTACTCCATAGTGCCTCCTTGGGCGCCCCACGCCGGCATGCGCGGCGATTCGTAATTGATTGCGATGAACTTAATCTATCACGGCTTCATAACGTTGCGGCGGTGGCGGTCTATACTTAGACGAACTGCAACGTACCGCTTCGCGAAAGGTCGCACCCATGCAGACGATCTACCAGAAGATGGAAACCACCGAACTCGATGCCGCCATCGAGGCGCTCAAAGCCGAGGTCGCCGAGGTCAAGGCCAAGGGCCTGGCGCTCGACATGGCCCGCGGCAAGCCGTCGCCCTCCCAGGTGGACATCTCGCGCCCCATGCTCGATATCCTCAATGCCGACGCCGATCTGCACGACGGCAACGTCGATTGTTCCAACTACGGCTGCTTTGAGGGCATTCCCTCGGCACGCAAGCTGGCAGGGGAGTTCCTGGGCTGCCCCGCCGAGCAGACGCTCGTGCTGGGTTCGTCGAGCCTTTTGATCGAGCATGACATCGCCGGCATGTTCTGGCGTTGTGGCTCGTGCGGCAGCGAGCCCTGGGACGCCTACGAGGCCGCGCACGACGGCAAGAAGGTCAAGTTCCTGTGCCCTGTTCCCGGCTACGATCGCCACTTTGGCATCACCGCCGATCTGGGCATCGAGAACGTCCCCGTCGCGATGACCGACAACGGCCCCGACATGGACGAGATCGAGCGCCTGGTTGCCGCCGACGATTCCATCAAGGGTATCTGGTGCGTGCCCAAGTATTCCAACCCCACGGGCATCACCTTTAGCGAGGACACTGTGCGCCGCTTGGTCGAGATGCCCACGGCCGCGCCCGATTTCCGCATCTTCTGGGACAACGCCTACTGCGTGCACGACCTGTACGACGAGACCGACGAGCTCGCAAACATCTTTGACCTCGCTCGCGCGGCGGGCACCGAGGATCGCGTGGTGGCCTTTGCCTCGACGTCCAAGATCACCTTCCCGGGCGCCGGCATCGGCTTTATCGGTGCGAGCCCCGCGGTCATCGCCGAGTTCTCCAAGCGCCTGAAGGCCGGCCTCATCAGCGCCGACAAGCTCAACCAGCTGCGTCACGTGCGCTTCCTTCCCACCATCGAGGCGGTCAAGGAGCACATGAAAAAGCATGCCGAGTTCCTGCGCCCGCGCTTTGAGTCCGTCGAGCGCAAGCTCACCGAGGGCTTGGGCGACACGGGCTGTGCCACCTGGACGCATCCCCGCGGCGGCTACTTTGTGAGCTTCGATGGTCCCGAGGGCTCGGCCCAGAAGGTCGCCGCGCTTTGCGCCGACCTGGGCGTCAAGCTCACGCCGGCAGGTGCCACCTGGCCTTATGGCAAGGATCCGCGCGACACCAACATCCGCATCGCGCCGAGCTATCCCACGGTCGAGGACCTGGAGGCCGCGCTCGATGTGCTGGTGCTGGCCGTCAAGCTCGTCGCTGCCGAGCTTGCGCGTGCCGAGCGCGCCTAGCGAGTATGGCCCCGCAAGTCCGGCCCAGTACTATCCGCACTTTCGATACGTAAAGGAGCGTATACATGGATTTGGGTATTTCCACCAACCCCACGCCAGAGCTCTACACCATTAAGGTGACCGGTGAGATCGATATCTCTAACGCCGATAGCCTGCGCAATGCCATCGACCTGGCGCTCGAGCAGCCCACTGAGGCCGTTGAGCTCGATTTTGCCCAGGTGAGCTACATCGATTCGACGGGCATTGGCGTGCTTGTGGGCGCCGCACACCACGCAGCTGATCATGGTAAGCGTTTTAGCTGCGTCAACGTGCAGCCCCCGGTGATGCGCGTGGTTCAGCTGTTGGGCGTCGACCAGGAGATTTCGATCACCGCTGCATAATCTTTGCCCCCAAAAGGGCGTGCCGTTTGGCATATGTTTGTGATGCGCTCGGACGTTTTGGCGTCCGGGCGCTATACTTGACCGAATGAATAGACGAGTTCCGGCCGAATGGCGCGGTGCGGGCTCGACTCACATCGAGCCTTGGAGGTATGTGTGTTTGGTATTGGAGAGGGTGAGCTCGCGATCATCGTGGTCTTCGGCTTTTTGCTGTTTGGCCCGGATAAGCTCCCGCAGATGGGCCGCACGATCGGCCGTGCCATCCGTCAGTTCCGCGAGACGCAGGAAAAGATGACGGCCGTTGTTCAGTCCGAGATTATCGATCCGGTGAGCGAGGCCGCGTCGGCCCCGGTCAAGCCCAAGAAGACTGCTGCGACCGACGACCATTCCGATGCGGACGAGGATGCCGCCGAGACGGCAGCGCCCGCCAAGAAGGAGACCTTTGCCGAGCGTCGCGCCCGTCTTGCTGCCGAGAAGGCCGCAAGCGAGGGTGCTGCTGAGGGCGAAGGCGCTGTTGATGAGGCCGAGGGTACAGAGCCTGCTGCTGCCGTCGAGCCCGAGCCTGCTGCAGAGCCCGAGCCCGAGCCGGCAGAGCCCACGACGGCTGACCTCTACGCCCGTCGTCCCCGCAAGCGCAAGGCCGTCGTCGACCAGCTCGCTCGCGAGCTCGAGGTCGAGGACGATGCCGAGGCTGCTGCCGCCGACGCCCCGAAGGGAGGCGATGAGTAATGCCGATCGGACCTGCGCGCATGCCGCTCTTCGATCACCTGGGAGAGCTCCGTCGCCGCCTGACCATCGTGGTCGTTTCGGTGTTTGCCGCCGCCATCGTGCTGTACTTTGCCACGCCCGTGGTGCTCGATATTCTTGAGGACCCCATCCGCTCCTTTGTGCCGGACGGTAAGTTTTACATCACCACCACGCTCGGCGGCTTTGGCCTGCGCTTCTCGCTTGCCATCAAGATGGCCGTGGTCATGTGCACGCCCATGATCATCTGGCAGATCCTGGCATTTTTCCTGCCGGCACTGCGCCCCAACGAGCGCAAGTGGGTTGTGCCCACGGTGCTCGCCTCGACGGTGCTGTTCTTCCTGGGTGCCATCTTCTGCTACTTCATCATCATCCCGGCGGGCTTTGAGTGGCTCATCGGCGAGACCTCGGCTGTCGCTACGGCGCTGCCCGATCTGGAGAACTACGTCAACATGGAGCTGCTCTTTATGATCGGCTTTGGTGTGGCGTTTGAGCTGCCGCTCATCATCTTCTACCTGTCCGTTTTCCACATCGTGTCCTATGCGGCCTTCCGCAGCGCCTGGCGCTACGTGTACGTAGGCCTGCTCGTGGGTTCGGCTGTGATTACGCCCGACGGCTCGCCCGTTACGCTGGGTCTCATGTATGGCGCCCTGCTCTCGCTCTACGAGATTTCGCTCGCCATCGCTCGCGTGGTCATTACCGCGCGCGAGGGCAAGGAGGGCCTGTTCGTGAGCCGTCTGGACCTGTTCTCGGACGACGAGGACGACGAGGAGTAAATCGGTATGCACGAGGTTGGCATTGTCAACGGCATACTCGATACAGTGATTCGCGCGGCGCGTGGGGCGGGGGCCTCGCGCGCCGTTTTGGTAACGCTGCGTATCGGGGATATGACCGAAGTTGTGCGCGAGGCGCTCGACTTTGCGTGGGAGACGTTTCGCGACGAGGACCCGCTCACGCGCGGCTGCGAGCTTGCCGTGGAGGAGGTCCATCCACAAAGCGAGTGTCTGGACTGCGGCGAGGTTTTCGACCACGATCGCTTCCACTGTCGCTGTCCCCAGTGTGGTGGTGCCAACGTGCGCCTACTGCACGGCCGCGAGCTCGATATCGCAAGTATCGAAATCGAAACCCCCGACGATTAGCCCGCTAGCCATCTGGTGATGGGGTATAAAGGGGCCAAAGTAAGGAGCGCTAAGTATGGCCGAGAAAACGATTGATATTGCATCGCCGATTCTGTCGCGCAACGAGCGCCTGGCAGATCAGCTGCGTCAGCGATTTGAGCAGACGAACACCTACGTGATCAACGTGCTGTCGAGCCCCGGCTCGGGTAAGACCACTACGATTCTGGGCACCAACGAGCGCCTGCGTGACAAAGCCGGCCTGCGTTGCGCCGTCATCGAGGGCGATATCGCCTCGGATGTCGACGCCATCACCATGAAGGAAGCCGGCATGTCCGCCATCCAGATCAACACGGGCGGCCTGTGCCACCTCGAGGGCAACATGATCATGGAGGCCGTCGATGCCTTCGACCAGGCCGTCGGTCTGGAGAACATCGACGTCATCTTTATCGAAAATGTGGGTAACCTGGTCTGCCCGGTCGACTTTGACCTGGGCGAGAACCTGTCCATCATGATCCTCTCGGTGCCCGAGGGCGACGACAAGCCCATCAAGTATCCGGGCATCTTCCAACACGCCGGCGCGCAGCTGCTCAACAAGGTCGACGTGGCTCCGGCTTTCGATTTTGACATGGATAGGTATACTAAGACCCTCGATGACCTCAATCCGCAAGCGCCGCGGTTTGCCGTGAGCGCGCGCAAGGGCGAGGGCATGGATGCCTGGTGCGATTGGCTCATCGGGCAGATTGAGCAAGCAAGGGCGTAAGTCGGCCGCCATAAGCGCGGGCGCAGCCGCAGAGACATGAGATAGGAGCCTCTTTTGAAGCTCATCATCGCCGAGAAAAACGACGCCGCGCGTCAGATCGCCGAGCGGCTGTCCACGGGCAAGCCCAAAAAGGACAAGGTGTACAACACCGCCATCTACCGTTTTGAGTGGAAAGGCGAGGAGTGCGTGACGATCGGTCTTGCCGGTCACATCCTCGCGCCCGATTTTTGCGACAGCGTGCTGTTCGATAAAAAGCTGGGCTGGTATTCGGTTACCGAGGACGGCGAGATGCTGCCGGCCGACATGCCCGATGGCCTGGCTCGTCCGCCCTACGACACCAAGCGCAAGCCGTTCCTTGCCGACGGCATTTCCATCAAGGGCTGGAAGCTCGAGAGCCTGCCTTACCTCACCTGGGCACCGGTCATTAAGCTACCTGCCGAGAAGGAACTCATTCGTTCGCTCAAGAACCTTGCTAAAAAGTCCGACAGCGTCATCATCGCTACGGACTTCGACCGCGAGGGCGAGCTGATTGGTTCGGACGCCCTCAACAAGGTGCGTGAGGTGGCGCCCGACTTGCCGGTTGCCCGCGCCCAGTACTCTTCGTTTACCAAGGCCGAGATCACGCAGGCCTTCGATAATCTTGTCTCGCTCGACCAGAACCTGGCCGATGCCGGCGAGAGCCGTCAACACATCGACCTTATCTGGGGTGCGGTGCTCACGCGCTATCTGACGCTCGCCAAGTTCGGCGGCTTTGGCAACGTGCGCTCCGCCGGCCGCGTGCAGACACCGACGCTTGCCCTGGTGGTCGAGCGCGAGCGCGAGCGCATGGCGTTTGTGCCCGAGGACTATTGGCAGATTCGCGGCATGGGCGCCGCGCAGGGCGCTGCCGAGGACGACCGCTTTAAGATCGCGCACAAGACAGCGCGCTTTACCGACAAGGATGCTGCCGAGACGGCGTATGGTCACGTCGACGGCGCCAAGACGGCGACCGTTGCCGCGGTGACCAAGCGCTCGCGTAAGCAGCAGCCGCCCACGCCGTTTGCGACGACCTCGCTGCAGGCTGCCGCTGCGGCCGAGGGCATCTCGCCTGCGCGTACGATGCGCATCGCCGAGTCCCTCTACATGGCCGGTCTCATCAGCTACCCGCGTGTCGACAATACCGTGTACCCTGCGACGCTCGATCTGGGTGCCGTGGTGAACGACCTGGCAAAGATCAACCCGGCGCTGGCGCCCGTGTGCAAAAAGGTGCTCGCCGGTCCCATGAAGCCCACGCGCGGCAAGGTCGAGACTACCGACCACCCGCCGATCTATCCCACGGGCGAGGGCGATCCGTCCACGCTCGACGGTGGCCAGCGCAAGCTCTACGACCTCATTGCCCGCCGCTTCCTGGCAACGCTCATGGGGCCCGCGACCATCGAGAACACCAAGCTCGAGCTCGACGTCAACGGCGAGCCGTTCGTGGCCTCGGGCGACGTGCTCGTGACTCCGGGCTTCCGCGAGGCGTATCCGTACGGACTCAAGCGCGATGAGCAGATGCCGCCGCTGGAGCAGGGTGATACGGTCGACGTGTTCGACATTAAGCTCGAGGCCAAGCAGACCGAGCCGCCCGCGCGCTACAGCCAGGGCAAGCTCGTGCAGGAGATGGAGAAGCGCGGCCTGGGCACCAAGTCCACGCGCGCGAGCATCATCGAGCGCCTGTACGCCGTGCGCTACCTCAAAAACGATCCCGTGGAGCCGAGCCAGCTGGGTATTGCCATTATCGATGCACTGTCGCAGTTTGCCCCGCGCATCACGAGCCCCGATATGACCAGCGAGCTCGACGGCGACATGACCCGCGTGGAGCGCGGCGAGGACACCGAAGAACATGTCGTGACGCACTCGCGCGCGCTGCTGGCCGGCGTGCTCGACGAGCTGCTCAAACATACGCAGGAACTGGGCGACGCCATCAGCGACGCCGTCACGGCCGATGCGCGCGTGGGTACTTGCCCCAAGTGCGGCAAGGACCTGGTTATGAAGACGAGCGCCAAGACCCGTGGCAGCTTCATTGGCTGCATGGGCTGGCCCGACTGCGATGTGACCTATCCGGTGCCGAGCGGCGTCAAGGTAAGCCCGCTCGAGGGCGAGGCGGCCGTGTGCCCCGAGTGCGGCGCGCCGCGCATTAAGTGCCAGCCATTCCGCCAGAAGGCCTTCGAGATCTGCGTGAACCCCACGTGCCCCACCAACTACGAGCCCGACCTTAAAGTGGGCGAGTGCAAGGTGTGTGCCGAGGCCGGACGCCATGGCGACCTGATCGCGCACAAGAGCGAGAAGAGCGGCAAGCGCTTTATCCGCTGCACCAACTACGATGACTGCGGCGTGAGCTATCCGCTGCCGGCGCGTGGCAAGCTCGAGGCGACGGGCGAGACCTGTCCCGAGTGCGGCGCCCCCATCGTGGTGGTCAACACGGCGCGCGGTCCGTGGCGTATCTGCGTCAACATGGACTGCCCGACCAAGGAGAAGAAGCCCGCCCGCGGCCGCAAGACTGCGACCAAGGCGAGCACGGCGAAGAAAACCACGGCAGCAAAGAAGACTTCGACCGCCAAGAAGTCGACTGCCAAGAAGACTGCCGCGAAAAAGACGACCACCAAGAAGGCGGCCGCCGACAAGTAACCGAGCACATATAGACACGGCGGGGCCGGGCGCGCAAATGCAAATGCGAGCCCGGCCCCACTTCTAAGTTGCGGTGAAATAGGGACTGTTTTTGCTGGCAAAAGACCTAATTAATCCCTATTTCACCGCAAGTTCTGATCAGTTGTTGGGATTACTTCACCTCGACAGGCTTGGCGCCGGGATAGCGGTCCTCAAAGTCCTGACGGTACTTGTTGTCATTGGTGCCCGCCACGTTGTCGCCTGCCAGCGGCGCCACGATTTCGTCCTTATGGTCCGCGGGCTTTGCGTACTTTAGACTGATCTCCCAGGCATCGCAGATCGCGTCGATGCGGTTGTCCAGGTCGTCATACAGGGCAACGATGTCTTTCCAGGAACTGTAGTTCTTAGAGCTCATGGGGACGTCCAGGTCCTCGACGATATCGTAGTACTGCTCGATGGTGTCTTCCGTGCGCTCGGCGACGTCGGCGAGATTTTGACGGGTGGTACGGTCCTCTTCCAGATAGCTGCCATTGAAGGCCTGCGCGCAGGCGCGGACCTGGCTATCGAGATCTTCGAGTAGGTCGTAGTACTCGCTCAGACGACGGTAGAGGTTCTGCTCGGAGAGGGTCGCTTCGCCGCCATCCTCGTCGTCATCATCGTCATCGTCGTACAGGCTGTTGGGATTGCCGAGAGGCTTTAGGTCATCGTCGTCGACGTCATGGTGCAGCTTAGCTACCTCGGCAGTCGTCTGCGTGGCGGCGTTGTCGAACGGTCTGATCGCAAAGAAGATGACCAGGGCGATGATGATCGCCACCAGCACAACGATAACGGCGATAAGCGGCCCGGTGCCGCTCTTTTTGGGAGCGGGGGTCTGTGGCGAAGCGGGCGCGTATGCGGGAGCCGGCTGCTGTTGGGGCGAGCCGCTCGCGACGGGTATGCGCTGCGTGGTCTCGACGGCCTCGGTCCTTGCGGCGGGGTCGGGGCTATAGGCGAGGGGGTCGTCCGCCTTGGCTTGCGGCGTATCAAGGGAGCCGGTCTGCTCAAAAGCGGGCTGGCTATCGCTCGCGGCTGTTTGCTCAACGGGTGCACCGCACGAGGTGCAGAACTTGGCATTATCTTCAAGAAGCTTGCCGCACGAGGCGCAATACCGAGACATTGCCACTCCTTTCGCCACATTTCAATGCAATACGACGATTATACCCACTGCCTCAAGAAGCCGGCAGTTAGGGACGTTCCTTATCTGCCGGCAGTTTAGGAACGTCCCTAACTGTCGGCTAATCGTTGGGGCGCGCCTGTCCCTGGGGTATCATGGCTTGGTTGATATATCCGCATTTACGCGCCTTGTAGGAAGGGGCTGCGTCCATGGCTTTTGAGCCCGCTCAACATAGCTTTATCACGCTCGAGGGCGTCGATGGTGCCGGCAAGTCCACGCAGGCGCGTCTGCTTGCCCGCGCGCTCGAACTCGCTGGCTACCAGGTTGTGAGCCTGCGCGAGCCGGGCGGCACCGCCATCAGCGAAAAGATTCGTGCTCTGCTGCTCGACCTCGCCAATACGGCGATGGGCGACACCTGCGAGTTGCTGCTCTACGAGGCTGCGCGTGCCCAGCTGGTGCACGAGGTCATCGCGCCCGCCCTCGCGGCCGGCAAGGTGGTCCTGTGCGATCGCTTCTACGATTCCACGACCTGCTACCAGGCGTTTGCCGATGGCCTCGACCGTCAGATGGTACGCGATGCCAACAACCTGGCTGTCGCCGGTACGCATCCGGCGCTCACGCTCGTCTACCACATCACACCCGAGCAGGCGGCGCTACGCATGGCAGCCCGTGGCGCGGCAGATCGCATGGAGGCAAAAGGCATGGCCTTCCAAGAGCGCGTTTACCAGGGATTTTGCGCCATTGCTGCCGAGGAGCCAAACCGCGTAAAGCTCATCGACGCCACTGCGACCGTCGAGGAAGTCTTCGAGAAGACGATCGAGCAGATTTGCGCGTACGGTCTCGACATTCCGCAAGATGCTGTCGCCGCCGCGCTTGCCAAGGAGGCTGAGTAACATGGCCCCCGCTCAGGCAAGCCTGCTGGCCAAGCTCGACACCCAAGAGCGCGTTCGCGATTTTTTGACCAACGCCGTCGCCAGCGGCCGCGCATCGCACGCCTACCTGTTTTTGGGCGCTCCCGGCGCCGGCAAGCTCGATGCCGCATGGGCGCTCGCCCAGGCCTTCCTGTGCGAGCAGGACGGCTGCGGAGCATGCGACAGCTGCATACGCGTTGCTCGGCATACGCATCCTGACGTGCACTATTACACGCCCGAGAGCGCCACAGGCTACCTCATTGCCCAGATGCGCGAGCTACTCGACGACGTGCCGCTGGCGCCCATCCGTGCCAAGGCCAAGGTCTACATCATCGACCGTGCCGAGCAACTGCGCGCTAACACCGCCAACGCGCTGCTCAAGACACTCGAGGAGCCGCCCGAGGGCGTTATGTTCATCTTGCTGGGCACCTCGGCAGACGTGATGCTGCCCACCATCGTGAGCCGCTGCCAGTGCGTGCCGTTTCGGCTGGTGTCGCCCGCCGTCGCCGCGCAGGCCGTGAGCCGCGCCACCGGCCAGGACCCCGCGCGTTGCCGCATGGCGGTCGCCGTGGCGGGAAGCCCCACACGCGGCATCGAGTTTCTTAAGAGCGCCGAGCGCCAGGACGCCCGCCGTCAGATGGTCCGTGCCATCGACTCACTCATTGCCGCCGACGAGGCCGACGTGCTCAGTCGCGCCAAGTCGCTCATCGTCGCCGTCAAGGCGCCGCTCGCCGAGGTCAAGTCCACGCAGGAAAAGGTACTCGAGCAAAATGCCGACTACCTGTCGCGTGGAGCATTGAAGCAGCTTGAGGACCGCAACAAGCGCGAACTCAACGCGCGCGAGCGTTCGGGTATCATGGAAGCGCTGGCGAGCGCGCGGACGCTCATGCGCGACGTGCTGCTGACACTTCAGGACGAGGCGGCCGACGTGGTGAACGAAGACGTGCGTGACACGATCGGTCGGCTTGCCGCTGCGACGAATGTTGCGGGTGCCACCCAGGCGCTCGAGGCGGTCGCAACCGCCGAGCACAACATCGCCAGAAACGTTACTCCCCAGCTGGCCATCGAGGTCATGCTGTTCGATATCAGGAAGGCACTGAAATGCCGTTAGTCGTACCCGTTAAGTTTACCTACGCCTCGCGCGACCTGTGGTTTGACCCGCAGGACCTGGATATCCTCGAGGCCGATTATGCCATTTGCTCCACCGAGCGCGGAACCGAGATCGGCTTGGTTACGGCCGATCCCTTCGAGGTGCCGCAAGACGAGATCGGTCAGCCGCTCAAGCCCGTGCTGCGCGTGGCGAGCGACATCGACCTGCAGCTTGCCGACGATCTTGCCATCCAGGGCGACGAGGCCATGGTCGATTTCCGCCGTCTGGTCAAAGAACTCGACCTCGAGATGAAGCCGGTGGGCGTCGAGTACCTGTTTGGCGGCGAGAAGGCCGTGTTCTACTTTGCGGCCGAGGAGCGCGTCGATTTTCGCCAGCTCGTCAAGGATCTGTCCTCGACGCTGCACATTCGCGTCGACATGCGCCAGATCGGCGTGCGCGACGAGACTCGCCTGGTGGGCGGCTATGCCCAGTGCGGCCAGGAGCTCTGTTGCACGCGCTTTGGCGGACAGTTTGAGCCCGTCTCGATCCGCATGGCAAAAGAGCAGGACCTGCCGCTCAATTCCTCCAAGATCAGCGGCGTTTGCGGCCGCCTGATGTGCTGCCTGCGCTATGAGTTCGAAGCGTACAAGGACTTTAAGAGCCGTGCGCCCAAAAAGAAGACGCTCATCGATACGCCGCTCGGCAAGGCGCGTATTCAGGAATATGACACGCCGCGTGAGCAGCTGGTGCTGCGCCTGGAGAACGGCAAGGTCTTTAAGGTCAACCTGGCCGATATGACCTGCTCGGAGGGCTGCAAAAAGAAGGCCGCCGAGCAGGGCTGCAACTGCCGCCCCGACTGCGTGACGCGCGACGTGCTCGAGCGCATCGAGTCGCCCGAGATGCGTCTGGCGCTTATGGAGCTCGACCGCGAGAACGGCGTCGACGTGGGCGATGGCCTGTCGAGCGCCGACCGTCTGGCCGGTACGTCGATGCCCAAGCGCCGTCGTCGCGATGCTGAATCCGATGCTCGCGCCGGTCAGGGGCAGGGCGAGGGCCGTGGCCGCGGAAAGGGCCGCAGCAAGGCCGAGGCGCCTGAGGTCGAGGATACCGCCGGTGGCCGTCGCCGCCGCAAGCGTGCGGGCTCTGCCGATGCCGGCGAGGCCGCAGCCGCCGGCAAGAACGGAGCTCGCGAGCGCGAGGTTCAACAGCCCCAGCAGCAAAACCGCGGCGGTGGCATGAACCCCACGCGCCGTCGTCGCCGTCATCTGTCGAGCGAGGAGCGCGAGGACGCCTTCCGCGCCGCAGCTGCTCGCGAGGCTGGTGCCGCTTCCAAGGGCGCCTCGGCCTCCGACGCGCCTGCCGACAAGGGCGGCAAGTCACGTGGCGAGGAGGAGCGCGCGCCGCGTTCGCGCCGTCGCCATTCCTCGGGCGCGCAGCAGAAGCCCTCAGTGCCCTCCGTTGCCGATCAGGTCTCGGATGGCGAGGTCAAGGTCACGCGCCGTCGTCCCGGAGATGGCGGGGGAGCGGCTGCCAAGGCTTCGCGTGGCGCCGCTCGCGACGAGCGCGAGCCGCGCGAGGATCGCGGTGGCGAGGGCTCGGCCGACCAGGGTCAAAAGCGCCGTCGCCGTCGCCGTTCCCGCAAGCCGCGCCAGGATGGTGGCGAGGGCTCGGCCCCGTCTTCGTCTGCACCACAACCGCCTGCCGGCGAATAACGCCCGCGAGCGGATTTAACCAGCCTTGCCCCAATCGCGTCGGGGTACCATAGCGCTGAATCAACAACCCTCCCTGCGATCGAACGTAGGGAGGGTTGTGTCGTGAAGAGACATTTGAATGTGTTGGGATGCCTGCAAGGTGCCGGCGCCCTACCGTTTGCGGACGGATTGCTACCGTTTGCCGAGCGGGCGGCACGCGAGGCGCTCGAGGCATTGTCGCCAACACGATGTGCCGGCTGCGAGCGCGCCGGTGCGCTTATTTGCCAAGACTGCCTGGCTGCGCTCACGCTCATCGACCCACGGCATAGCTGCACCCGATGTGGCGCCCCGTTTGGGGATTTGCTGTGCACTGAGTGTTCGGTCGAGGGCACGTCCTCGGCAATGGCGGAGGCACTCGACCGGTGCCTGGCGTGCTCCGTCTATGCGCATCCGCTGCCGCGCATCATTAAAGCGTACAAGGACGCGGGCGAGCGACGCCTGGCGCCGTATCTGGCGGAGCTGCTCTACGACACCGCCCTGCATGCCCAGGTCGTAGCGCCCGAACGCTTGGGAGGTGTGCTGTCCGGTGCGGATGCGGTGGTGTTTGTGCCTGCGACGGCGGCAGCGTTTCGGCGGCGTGGCTTTGATCATATGGAGGCCATTGCGCGCCCATTTTGCGAGCTGTCGGGTGTTCCCCTGCTCGATGCCCTCGTCAAGTACGGGCATGGCGACCAGCGCGAACTCGGTCGTGAGGAGCGTCGCGAGCGTGCCCAAGGCATGTACGAGACGGTTGAGGACGTGCACGGCCGCCGCTTACTGCTTATCGATGACGTTATCACCACGGGCGCGACCATGGCAGCAGCCTCGGCGGAGCTCAAGCGTGCCGGCGCTGCGGCAGTCGATGGCCTTGCTATCGCACGTGTTTGGTAGGGGTGGTTTTGTGGCAGTGAAGATTGAGCGGCGCAACGAGCCGACAGGCGAACAGCTAGCGGCTTCCGTAATCCTAACAGGCGCTTCAGCGCTGCGCATGATGCGCGCCGAGCGCCGGCAGATGGGCTATATCAGCTGGAAGGACCTTAATCTCGATGAAGAGCGCCGTGTGCTGCGCACGTCGTCGCCCTCGACCGAGGATATCTATCTTCCTGACTTGGTGCGAATTGGAGCCAAAAGTGGCGAGGTGCAAGAAGATCTGTGCTTGCTGGTGGGATCTGCGGCGCAGCGCCGCCGCATGCCTGGCGTAGGCTGGTCCGTGTGTTCCAGGTTGCCCGCAGGCTCGATTCTAGAGGTGGAACCGGGGGTGTACAGCCTATCTCCCGAGGCCCTTTGTGTTGCCGTTGCGCGCGAGGTCGGCTGCATCCAGGCGTTTGCCCTGGCCCAGGAGCTGTGCTCCAAGATTTCACTGAGCGATCGCGGGAAGTATCTGCCTCCCTACACCTCGCCTGTTACGAATAAACTTGCAAAGGACAAGGACCAGCCAGCAGACGTGGGCTACTTTGAAGTCGAGCCGGTGCTGATGCCCGATCGTCTGGCAGATTCTCTCGCGGTATACAAGGGGAACACGGCCAAACAACTGCAGCGTCTGTGTCCCTATCTTTCGGAAAACCTGCGCTCACCCATGGAGTGCATCATGCTCGCTTTGTTTTCGCTTCCGTTTTCCTATGGCGGTTTTGCCTGCGGTCCCTTTAAGACCGACTACAAGATCGAGTTCGATGACCGCGCGCAGGCAATCTCGGGGATGCCTCATGCAGTTTGCGATGCGTATCAAGAGGCAGCCCGGTTTGACCTGGAATACAACGGTGAGCTGGGCCATTCCTCTCGGAGGGGACGTATCCATGATGAAAAGCGCAACACGGGCTTGATTACTATGGGGATCGAGGTCGCAACGGTCAATAACGAGATGCTCTGCGACATGGAGGCGATGGAGGCACTCGCATGGCGCATATACCAACGCATGGGCAAGCGGTACCAAAACCGCGTGGAGGCTCGTCGGAAGAAGCAAGACGCGCTGCTGAATACGCTCCGAGCATGTTTTGGGCTTAAGCCAGCATAGATGTTGGTTTTGAGAGGGGGTCTGTTTATAGGTGCTGTGCAAAAAGTGGCAAAAATGAGTACTGATACAAAATTAGTAACAGCAAAATCTGATATTTGCGGATCGAGAAACGGTAAAAATCGCGAAGATAATAAACAAATGTGGGAAATCAAGGCGCTAAGCAGGGCTAAATGAGCTCGAAACCGGCTCACGAGGTGGAAAATCGCTGCTACTAAATTGGTAACAGTACTCATATTTGCCGTTTTTTGCACACGGCCCCTAAAACGGGCGTCTCGAGGCTCCCCATAGGGGGCGACGAGCTCAATCTGGCCACGTGCAGCCCGTCCTGACCTGCGAAATCTGTACTCGCGATGCGAATGACGCCCCTAACCTTAAACTTTAGCTTGAACTTAGCTATAATGCGCTACGTTCCTACCAGGCTGTGGTTGCGGACGGACGAAATGCCCGTCCTAGTCCAAGACAGACGCGGTCAAAGGGATCCACGTAAGCGACCGCGTGCGCGCGGCGCGATCATGGCGCGTCCTAGATGTAAGCCGCACCGTCCGTTCTACTTTCTTTGGGGCAATACCGCCTCGCGGGCGAGCGGGCCAGTCGTGAGGGTGGCTGCGGCCTCCCGAGCAAACACCCCGGTGCGCAAGTGTGGGGTCAAATACCAGGTCAGCTGGTGGGAACAACCCGATATTCCGCGCAACGCACGGATCGTATACGACACAGAAGGCAGGGTAGTGGACATGGTGAGGGGCAGCTTGATGCACGCGGCTCGGTTAGGTGCTGGGACCGCAGCGGTCATTGCCGTTTTGGGCCTGAGCGGATGCGCGTTCAACCCGCTGTCTACGTTCACGACTCCCACGATCGACCAGATCGAGTACGAGACCGTCACGCCGGCGGTGTCGGACGATGCCCTGGTCACTCCCGGAACCCTGACGGTCGCCCTCGATACTTCCGATGCGCCGCAGGCAATGCAGGGCGCCGACGGCGAGCTTACGGGGTATGCAGTCGATGCTGCCCGCGCCCTCGCAAGCCGCATGGGCCTTAAGGTCGCCTTTGTCGATGCGTCCTCGGCAGGTTCCGCGCTCGGCGACAAAAAGGCTGATATCTTTATCGGCGAGATCAACTCCACGGACGGGGACGTTAGCTCGCTCGGCACCTGCCTGTACGATGCCGCTTCCGTGTTCGGTAAAACCAGCGATGGTGGGTCGCTAAGCGTTTCCACCGATACCCTTAACACGTCTACTCTGGGTGTCCAGATGTCCTCGGCCTCGCAGGAGGCGCTTGCTAAGCAGAGCATCACCGCCAACCAAAAGACCTACTCCAACATCAACGAGTGCTTTGAGGCGCTCGAGTCTGGCGAGGTCGACTATGTGATCTGCGACTCCACAGCCGGCGGCTATCTTGCACGCCTGATGAGCGAGGTCTCCTATGTCGGTGCGCTCGAGGCGCCCTCGACGCTTGGTGTTGCGGGCCTCTCGTCCAATGACGAACTGTGCCGTGCCGTGAGTGATGCCCTCGACGACATCACGGTCGACGGCACGCTCGAGGCGGTTCACTGCGTCTGGTACGGCCAGATTCCCTACGACCTCACCACTAAGACGGTTTCGGGCGCTAACGTGCAGCCGGGCGACTCTGAGTCCAGTGAGACCACGTCCTCCGGCAGCGAGTCCTCCGATTCCAACAATGAGACCGCATCCTCCGAGGACAAATCGTCCAGCCAGGAAGGCACCATCACTGACGACGACATTAACAAACTTAATAGCTAGTTATTGCTAGGGGTGGTGTCTCCTATACGTTGGAAAGGACACCTCTTCACGGTTTCAACACGCACTGCCGGGTTTCCCCAATAGGGGAGCCCGGCTTTTTTATCCCTATAAAACCAGCAGGTCAAAGCCAATTTTCGGGACCAAATAAAAAGTCGCCGACGCCCTCCCATAGCGCACTTTGCCACAGAAAAGTGCGAGACTTCGGTATGCGGTATTAAGCAATCGTTATTCGGGTCTTTAGGAATCCGCGTGATTAAATGCACGGCAATGGGTACATAGCCAGTACAGTAAGTCCCCGAGGCAGATTGGAGCCACGTATGGATATCAAGGTTTCTGGACGCAAGACGACGGTAACCGATGCTCTGCGTGCGCATGTGGATGAGAAGATCGGCGAGGCGCTCAAGGTTTTCGATATCGAGCCCATGACAGTCGACGTCGTGCTTCGTTATGAGAAGAACCCCTCGAACCCCAACCCGGCAATCGTCGAGGTTACGGTTCGCGCCCGCGGTTCGGTGATTCGCGTTGCCGAGCACGGTGCAGATATGTACGCCGCCATCGACCTCTCCGCCGATAAGGTCACCCGCCAGCTGCGTAAGTTCAAGACCAAGGTCGTGGACAACCGCCAGGGCGGTGCCAGCGCCGCGGATGTCGCGCCGGTCGAGCGCGTCGAGGATCTGGCCGACCTGCTGCTGCCCGAGGAGGAGGACGACCTGCTCGTCCGCGAGAAGGTTATCGATGTCACCCCGATGACTGAGGAGCAGGCGCTGGTGCAGACCGATCTGCTGGGCCACGACTTCTACGTGTTCGAGAACGCGACGACCGGTCTCATCAATGTGGTGTATCACCGTAAGAATGGTGGATATGGCATCATCAAGCCCCGCATCGAAACACTTGACGAGTAAAATACGTTAACTTGCATGAGTTAACGGTTGGCGGCCATCCCATGCGGGTGGCCGCCTTTTTACGTAAGGAGTCGCTTTGATGGACAAGGCCGCATCCGCCGGTCATTCGGACCGTTGCCGCATCGTCGTCGATACCTGCTGCGACTTTAGCCCCGAGGTCGCTGCGAACCTCGATGTCGATATCTTGGGTTTCCCCTTCATTATCGATGGCGAGGAGCGCACGGACGACATCTGGTCGAGCATGAGCCCCAAGGAGTTCTACGACCGCATGCGCGCCGGCGCCCGCGTGTCCACCTCGGCTGTGTCGCTCGGTCGCTATATCGAGTTCTTTACCGAGTGCGCCAAAGAGGGCACACCAACGGTCTACCTGTGCTTTACCTCGGCGCTGTCGTCGAGCTACAACTCCGCGTGCCAGGCGGCGGACGCCGTGCGCGCCGAGTATCCCAACTTTGAGCTCTACGTGGTCGACAACGCTCTGCCCTGCGCGACCGGCGCGCTCCTGGCGCTCGAGGCCGTGCGCCAGCGTTCGGCGGGGCTGACCGCCAAGCAGCTGGTCGATTGGGCAAACGAGGCAAAGACCTACGTCCACGGCTACTTTACGCTCGAGAGCTTCGATGCACTGGCTGCCGGCGGCCGCATTCCGCCCGCGGCGGCGCAGCTCACGGCAAAGCTCGATGTCAAGCCTGAGCTCTCCTACGACCTTGCCGGCTCGCTGTCGCTGATCGGCGTCAACCGCGGCCGCAAGAAGGCGCTCAAGTCTATCCTCAAGTCGTTCCGCGAGAACTACGTGCCCGACCGCACCATGCCCATCGCCATCATGACGGCCGATGCCGAAAAGGACGGCGACTGGCTCGAAGCCGCCATCCGCAAGGAGGAGGGCTGCGCCGACGTCACGATCATTCGCAGCTCCGTGGGTCCCACCATTGGCTCGCACGTGGGCCCCGGCATGGTGGCCTGCGCGTTTTGGGGTAAGAACCGCGCCGACAAGGCGTCGCTTTCCGACCGCATCGCCCGCCGCGTGCGCGGTCAGTAGGCAAGCGCTGCGTCCGTAATCGCCCTCGACTCACAGCCCAAACGCTGGCACCGAGTATTCAACCTGGTAACAACACCCAACCCAAAAGGAAAGGTTTCATGGCAAACAAGCTCTCCGTCGCATTCATCGGCACCGGAATCATGGGTGCCCCCATCGCCGGCCACATCCTGGATGCCGGCTATCCCGTCTCGGTCAACAACCGCACCAAGTCCAAGGCCGCAGCGCTCGTTGAGCGCGGCGCCGTCTGGGCCGATACGCCGGCCGATGCCGTGGCGAACGCCGATGTCGTCTTTACCATGGTGGGCTATCCCTCCGAGGTCGAGGAGCTCTACCTGGCGGGCGACGGCCTGCTCGCGTGCACCAAGCCGGGCGCGGTCTTGATCGACCTCACCACGAGCTCGCCCGAGCTGGCGCGCGACATTGCCGAGGCCGCCCAGGTTTCCGGCCGCATGGCGTTTGACTGCCCCGTCACCGGCGGCGAGTCTGGTGCTATCGCCGGCACGCTCACGGCTATCGTGGGCGCCACCGAGAACGATATCGCGCCGGTCCGCGATATCCTTGCCACCTTTGCGGCCAACATCTGCTGCTTCGACGGCGCCGGCAAGGGCCAGGCTGCCAAGCTCGCCAACCAGGTGTCGCTGGGCGCCTGCATGGTCGGTATGGCAGACGCCATGGCATTTGCCGAGCTGAGCGGCCTTGACCTGGAGAAGACCCGCCAGATGATCCTGGGCGGTACCGGCAAGTCCGGCGCCATGGAGAGCCTGGCTCCCAAGGCGCTCGACGGCGACTACAAGCCCGGCTTTATGGTCGAGCACTTCATTAAGGACCTGCGTCTGGCGCTCGCCTACGCCGATGACCGCGAGCTCGCGCTGCCCGGCGCCGACGTGGCCTTTACGCTCTACGACATGCTCGACGCCATCGGTGGTGCCAAGCTGGGTACCCAGGCCATCACGGTCCTCTATAAGGAGGAGGCCGACGCCATCGCCGCCGGTCTGGACTGGTCGCAGTATCGCCCCGAGGAGCACGGTGCCCACGAGGACGGCTGCGGTTGCGGCGAGCACGGCGACGAGCATGAGTGCGGTTGCGGCCACCATCACGGCGAGGACCACGAGTGCTGCGGCGGCCACGGCCATGATGACGGCCACGAGTGCTGCTGCGGCCACCATCACGAGGAGTAGCGCCCATGAGCTGGACGTTCGTGGTGCTTGCGCTGGTGCTCTTTCTCTTTGCGATCTACATCGGCTTTTTGTGCGGCCAGTGGGCGTGCGAAAAGCGCGTCATCACCAAGCGCGACTACTGGATCGCCAACTTTGCAGGAGCGGCGGCAGTCGTCCTGCTGACCTGGGTGTTCTCGCTGTTCCCGCTGGTGCAGTTTGCGCCGATCGGCTGGCTCGGCGGCTTTATCGCCGGTCTTAAGATGAGCTTTGGCGAGTCCGTCGGCCCGTGGCGCAAGCACGACGAGGTTTTTAACGTCAACAAGGCCCATCGCGCCGCCGCCGATGCGGGCGACGCCGAGGAACGCCGCCGTGCGCGTCGCAATGGTGCGGCCGACCGACAGCTCATCTCGGTCACCGATGACAGCAAGGGTGCTGGCAAGCACGCTAAGAAATAGTAAGAAGAGGTAACTATGGCAGAAAACAAAGACGAACAGCTCACCGACGAGGAGCTGGCACAGCTCCAGCTGGCAGAGGAGAACGAGAACGCCGTCGACCGCCTGGTCCAGGAGCTCGGCTGCCCCACGCGCCGCATCCGCCAGTTTGCCGCCCGCGTGCTGCACCTGCTTGCCGAGCGCGATCCGCAGCGCGTCGTGCCCTGCGTGCCCGCGCTGATCGAGGCGCTCGATCGCCCCGAGGCGCAGACCCGCTGGGAGGCCCTCGATGCCTTGGCGGCACTCGCCACCACCTGCCCCGAGCAGATGGAGGACGCCTTTGAGGGTGCCGAGACCGCGCTGTTCGACGAGATCTCCTCCACGCTGCGCTATGCCGCCTTCCGCCTGCTGTGCGTGTGGGGTGCCACGAGTGTCGAGCGTTCGCGCGAGGCTTGGCCCATCCTGGACGAGGCCATCCAGTGCTACCACGGCGACCTTGAGTATCGCGACATGCTCGGTTGCCTGTACGAGTTTTGCCAGGGCGAGATCGACGCCGAGGTCGCAGAGAAGCTTGCGCTGCGCCTTAAGTTCGATGCCGAGAACGGTAAGGGCAGCTATCTCAAGGCCCGTTCGAGCGAGATTTGCGAAATGCTTGTTAAACGTTTTGGCCTGGATCTCTCCAAAAAGAAGAAGCGTGCTAGCGTTAAAAAATCTGACGACGCCGAAGACGAGGAGTAACAGATTATGGCGCACGATGTAGTCCTGATTCCCGGTGACGGTATCGGTCCCGAGATTACGCAGGCCATGCGCCGCGTGGTCGAGGCCACCGGTGTCCAGATCAATTGGAACGTCCAGGAGGCCGGCGCCGGCGTCATGGACGAGTTTGGCACGCCGCTGCCCCAACATGTGCTCGATGCGGTTGCCGAGACTAAGGTCGCCATCAAGGGGCCCATCACCACGCCGGTCGGCACGGGTTTCCGCAGCGTCAATGTTGCTCTGCGTAAGCACTTCGATCTGTACGCCTGCGTGCGCCCCTGCCTGTCGCAGCCGGGCGACGGCTCGCGCTTCCGCGACGTTGACCTGGTCATCGTGCGCGAGAACACCGAGGACCTCTACGCCGGCATCGAGTTCGACGAGGGCGCAGCCGAGGTCGAGGAGCTCTCACAGCTTGTCGAGCGCTCGGGTCAGAAGACCTTTGCCGCCGATTCCGCCATCTCGATCAAGCCCATCTCCATCGCCAAGAGCCGCCGCATTGTGGAGTACGCCTTTGAGTACGCCCGCCGTTGCGGCCGCAAAAAGGTGACGGCCGTGCACAAGGCCAACATCATGAAGGCAACCGACGGCCTGTTCCTGCGCGTTGCGCGCGAGGTGGCCGCGGGCTATCCCGACATCGAGTTCAACGACAAGATCGTCGACGCTACCTGCATGGGCCTGGTTCAGAACCCCAACGACTTCGATGTCCTGGTGCTGCCCAACCTGTACGGCGACATCGTGAGCGACCTGTGCGCCGGCCTGGTGGGCGGCTTAGGGATGGCCCCCGGCTCCAACATCGGTGCCGACTGCGCCATCTTCGAGGCGACGCACGGCTCCGCGCCCGATATCGCTGGCCAGGATATCGCTAACCCCACGGCCGAGATTCTGTCTGCGGCTATGATGCTCGATCACCTGGGCGAGAACGACGCGGCCAATCGTATTCGCGCCGCCGTTTCTGCCACGCTCGACGAGGGTGAGCAGGTCACCGGCGACGTTCGTCGTGCCCAGACCGGCTCCGTTGAGGGCGCTGTGGGCACGCAGGCCTTTGCCGATGCCGTTATCGCGCACCTGGCCTAAGGCATGCAGACTGCAAACGCCTAAATAGTACTTAAGTGTTTGCGTATAACCTGAGAATCAATACGCCCGGCGCTCTGTCGGGCGTATTCTATTGCGGACTATGTTTCCTAACAAGGAGTAACTGATATGGGTCTGATTCAAAAGAAGGACGAGAAGGACGAGATCGACGGCATCCAGATCATCGAGCGCGGCGAAGGCCCCGATGGTGACGAGGACGAGAAGATCGACCTGGTTGCCGGTACGTCTGCCGAGCACATTGCTGCTGGCACGACGGCCGAGGAAGAGGACGCCCGTCTGGAGGCTCAGATCGCCGCAGATGCCGCTGACGAGAACCTCATGCCCGAGGAGCAAGACGAGGACGACTCCGACGCGGACGACCATGCATCCAAGCACAAGAAGACGATGATTGCCGCCTTTGTGGTTGCAGTCGTGATCGCTGCGGTGGTCGGCTTCTTTATGGGCAATGGCGGCTTTGGCGGCAAGGGCGTCGGTTCGTCGACCCTGACCGAGGACCAGCTCGATTCGACCGTGGCAAGCTATAGTTATAGCGGCAAGAAGAGCGACATCACCGCGCGCGAGGCCATCGAGAGCCAGTACAGCCTCGATACCGTCAAGGATAGTAACGGCAACTACACCGCCCCCTCTGCCGACGTCATCCTGTCTTACGTGCGCAACAAGATTCTGCTCGATGCTGCCGAGGACGAGGGCATTACCGTCTCCTCTAAGGAGATGAAGAAGTACGCCGAGGATTCTATCGGCACCTCGGACTACGACACCATGGCCAAGCAGTATGGCGTGTCCAAGGACCAGGCCAAGCAGATCGTCCGCCAGTCCGCGACGCTGCAGAAGCTCTACAAGAAGAAGGTGGGCGATGCTTCCGCGAGCATGCCGACCGCTCCGACCGAGCCTTCTGACGGCAACGAGGACACCGCGAGCAAGGATTACGCCGATTACATCATCAACCTTGCCGGTGACGAGTGGGATAGCTCGAAGGGCACCTGGAAGGACGAGAACAGCACCTACGCTAAGGCCTTCGCTAACGATGCCTTTACCGCCGATAGTGCCACCTATAAGCAGGCCATGACCGCCTATTACACCGCCTATCAGCAGTACTCCTCGCAGGCCTCGAGCGCCAGCTCCAAGTGGACCGAGTATGCCAACGGCCTGTACGCCAAGGCCAACATCAGCATCTACGGCCTGTTTGCTTAAAGGTTGCCCGAGCTTTCGAGCACGAAGTCGAAATATCTGATTGAGCCCGCTAGAACGTCGTTCTGGCGGGCTTTTTGCGTTGAGGGCGTGATTGGCGGCTTAATTATGGCTATTCATCTTTAAGTCCAAAGAGGTTATCGGCTTCATCGTCAGGCATATATTCCAGCACATCGCCCGGTTGGCAGTCGAGAGCCCGGCATATCGCGTCAAGAGTTGAAAAGCGCACGGCAGAAACCTTGCCCGTCTTGATACGCGACATATTGACCTGGGAGATACCCACGCGTTCCGCAAGCTCTTTGGATGAAATCTTGCGTTCGGCAAGCATGCGGTCGAGCCGCAGAATAATCATGGATTCCCCCTAGAGCAACTCGTCATCTTGTTTTTGCAGGATACACCCGTACTGGAAGATGCTAGCAATCAGGCTAATAATTAGGCCTGCAAAGAGCATAGAGAGGTCGAGATGCTGCCCGCCAAGTGCATCCGTAAAGCTGCCGCCAAATCCTGAGAGTATCAGCCCTGTGACTATGGCACCAAAAAGTTTCACGGCGGCGCCGCCGATAAGGAACAAATGTCCTATTTGACGTAGTATGCGGATGCATTCGAGGTCAAAGGGCCTGCCCGCCTTTTCAATGGCGGAGAAAAACCTGTATGCGCTTAGCGCGATGGCAAGCGCGAGGCATGCCATCATGCCGCTCCCTATGGCAGTATGACCGTCGTGCGCGACAAGCATAAGAGGAGTCTGTTCATTGGTGCCGACGAGAGCGAGAATTGGCCCTTCGCTAGCCTCAAGCTCTACGGATTGGAGACAGAACCCTTGGGAGAGGCTAGGCAATATGAGTAGATCGTAGATTGCAATGACTGCGAGGAGTCCCAGAGCGAGCGCCACGATGGTGCAGATTGTGCCCCATTTGCAGTAGCGAGTGAGCTTCCTCAGTTTGGCTATTGCCTGTTCACGGTCGATGGCTTCATTCGATTTGGATACGTTCCAGCGGATCATAGCTCCTCCAACCAATGTCTTGGATGATACTTGTATCTTATATCATACTTAATGATAAACGATAAACAATTACAGATTAGAGTAAGAGTAAGTAATGTTTGTGAGACGAATAGCGAGAGCTTGTGGCATATTTAGGGAGTGAGAGTTTGGCACGTGGGGGATGGACGAGTATCTAAATATCCTGCAACCGCGCAAGTGCTTCATCGGGTCTCCCTAATTCATATGGGAAAACGGCTGCAAACGATTGCAAATAACCGGTGAACGGTCGAAAACTACCGTTCACCGATAATATCGAAACTGGTTCTAACTGGTATTAAGTCAAAAAGACCAATTCACAAATCTTCACAATGACCTGCATTTTTTCTACACGCCATTTTTAGCCACCCTGCGTTGTTTAGACACGAAAAAAGTTCCGATCTTTCGTCAAAGTATTTCGATACGGTTTCAAAACCGCAGGTAGAAGTGTTAACGAGCGGTAAACGGTCGATTTTTTACCGTGAACGGTGCAAAAACGTTTTACTGTATGAATCAACGAAAGCAACCTCTTCTGTGGTGATATAGTGACAACAACACGTCACGTGGTTACTACCAGTTGAGAGACCACTGGTTCTCAAAGAACGCTTTCCAAGAAGCTTTAAGGGCGATTGCCCGTTGGCTTCCGAACATCATCGGACTCAGATCGTACACACCTTCGGAAGGGAAATTTGAATGGTTGGCTTTATTCTTACCGGTCATGGACAGTTCGCACCCGGCCTCGCAAGCGCTATCGCTATGGTCGCTGGCGACCAGCCCGCTTTTACCGTCGTTCCTTTTGAGGGCGACCAGGCTGCTTCCTACGGTGAGGATCTCCGCGCCGCTATTACCGCCATGCGCGAGGAGTGCGATGGCGTGCTCGTCTTTACCGACCTGCTTGGTGGTACCCCGTTCAACCAGGCAATGATGATTGCCCAGGATGTCGACAACGTCGAGATTCTGACTGGAACTAACCTTCCCATGGTTATTGAGCTTCTGTTCCTCCGCGGCAACGCCACGCTCGCCGAGCTTGGCGAGCAGGCCGTGACCGTTGGCCAGACGGGCATCACCGCCCAGACGGTCGCTTCCGTCGCTGGTGCCGAGGAAGAGGATATCTTCGGCGACGAGGACGGCATCTAATGGCCGATTTCGGAGCCAGTGTTCTGAGTTCCTCGGTCGCTCTTTTGGGCCTGCTTGTCATCATGGGCTTGATTTACACCATCTGGTCGCAAATCAACATGAAGAAGAAGCAGAAGTACTTCAAGGAGCTGCACACGGAGCTCAAGCCGGGTCAGGAGGTTCTTTTCGCCGGCGGTATCTACGGAACCGTCAAAGGCATCGAAGGCGAAAAGGTCCAGATCAAAGTCCGATCCGGTGCCGTCGTAGATGTTTCGCGTTACGCGATTCAGGAGATTAAGTAACTGTCGTCAGCAATCAACGAAAGGAAGCTGATCAACATGGCAGAACCCAACATTCTTCTTACCCGCATCGATAACCGACTGGTTCATGGTCAGGTCGCGACCCAGTGGAACTCCACCCTGGGCTCCAACCTCATCCTCGTCGCCAACGACGATGTGTCGACCAACACCATGCGTCAGAACCTCATGAAGATGGCCGCTCCCGCCGGCGTCGCTACGCGTTTCTTCTCCCTGCAGAAGACCATCGACGTCATTGGCAAGGCGAGCCCGCGCCAGAAGATCTTCATCGTGGCCGAAACACCGGAAGACGTGCTTACGCTCGTCAAGGGCGGTGTGCCTATAAAGAAGGTAAACATCGGCAACATGCACATGTCGGAAGGAAAGCGCCAAGTCGCCACCTCCGTCGCAGTTAACGACGAGGATGTCGCTGCGTTTAAAGAGCTGCAGGAATTGGGGGTGGAGTTGGAGATCAGGCGCGTTCCGAGCACGCCTGTTGAGGACACGAGCAAGCTCTTCTCGTAATCCTCATGATCCACGTTGTCAGGAATGAAACCCTGACATTCTGTACGTGAAATCCAAAGTGCGTACATACATTTTGAAAGGAGGAGCAAGATGGAATACTCGATCATCCAGGTCGCTCTGGTCTTCATCGTCACGTTCGTCGCGGCAATCGACCAGTTCAACTTCCTCGAGTCTCTCTATCAGCCCATCGTCACCGGCGCCGTCATCGGTCTTATCCTTGGCGACCTCAACACCGGTCTTCTCGTGGGTGGTACTTATCAGCTCATGACGATCGGCAACATGCCGATCGGAGGCGCTCAGCCGCCTAACGCCGTCATCGGCGGCATCATGGCAGCCATTCTCGCTATCGCTACGGGCCTCGAGCCCAACGCGGCAGTCGGCCTTGCCATTCCGTTCGCTCTGCTTGGTCAGCTCGGCGTTACCCTGGTCTTCACGCTTATGTCGCCGCTCATGTCCTCTGCGGACAACATGGCTCACAACGCTGACACCAAGGGTATCGAGCGTCTGAACTATTTCGCCATGGCTCTGCTCGGCCTGATCTTCGCCGTCGTCGTCACCCTGTTCTTCATCGCTGGCGCCACCATCGGTCAGACCATCGCTTCCGCCATCCCGACTTGGCTGCAGACCGGTCTCTCCGCTGCAGGCGGCATGATGCGCTTCGTCGGCTTCGCCGTCCTGCTCAAGGTTATGATGAACCGCGATATGTGGGGCTTCTTCCTCATGGGCTTTGGCCTCGCGCTCATCACCGTTGCCAACGATTCTCTGGCAACCCCTGCTCTGCTCATCCTCGCTCTCATCGGCTTCGGCATCGCTTTCTGGGACTTCCAGCAGCAGACCGAGCTGAAGGGTGCAGCTGTTTCTGACGGAGGTGACTTCGAAGATGGCATCTAATGAGTATGTGATCCCGGAGCACTACGAGGATCTCACTCCTGCTCCGCAGCTCGACCAGAAGACCCTCAACAAGATGGCCTGGCGCTCCTGCTTCCTGCAGGCCTCGTTCAACTACGAGCGTATGCAGGCCGCCGGTTGGCTCTACTCCATCATCCCCGGTCTGGAGAAGATCCACACCAACAAGAACGACCTCGCGGCTTCCATGAGCCACAACCTGGAGTTCTTCAACACTCACCCGTTCCTTGTCACCTTTGTTATGGGCATCGTGCTTTCGCTCGAGCAGAACAAGGTTGACATCCCCACGATCCGCGCCGTCCGCGTCGCCGCAATGGGCCCGCTCGGTGGTATCGGTGACGCCCTGTTCTGGCTGACGCTCGTGCCTATCACGGCCGGCATCACCTCCAACATGGCCATCAACGGCAACGCCGCTGCGCCGATCATCTTCCTGGTGATCTTCAACGTCGTCCAGTTCGCTCTGCGCTTCTGGCTCATGAACTGGTCCTACAAGCTTGGCACCAGCGCTATTGACGCTCTGACCGCCAACATGCAGGCCTTCACGCGTGCCGCTTCCATCATGGGCGTCTTCGTCGTCGGTTGCCTGGTCGTCACCATGGGTGGCACCCAGATCAACCTCCAGATCCCCAATGGCACCACCCGTGGCCTCTCCGCTACTACCGTGATCGTCTCCGAGAAGGAGGCCGAGAACTTCACCGGTATGGAGGGCATCGATACCGAGACCGCTGAGGCCGGTACCATCGCCATGACCGATAAGGACGGCAACGCCCTCACCGCTTCCGATGCCGACGGCAACGCTGTCGAGTGCGGCGTCACCGATCTGGGCAACGGCATGGAGTCCGTTACCTACGGTACCGTCACCGAGGATCCGGTCAACTTCTCTGTTGCCGACACCCTCAACACCATCGTCCCCAAGCTCGTCCCGCTTATGCTTACGCTGCTGCTTTACTACATGTTCGCTAAGCACAGCTGGACCCCGACCAAGGGCATTCTCCTGCTCTTCGTCCTTGGCATCCTGGGCGCTGGCCCGCTTGGTCTCTGGCCGAGCATCTGGTAAGGCTCTAGCTTGAGGGGTGTGTCCCTACGCGGCTCACACCCCGACCCCTTAAGTCATGTGTATGTTAAAAGCCGCGTGCTCGAAAGAGCGCGCGGCTTTTGTTTTCTTGATGATTCGGGTGTGGCAGACAGATAATGCTTAACACCCTAGGTAGTTAGCCGAATTCGAGCAAAAGGGAGGATAGGATGGCGATCGGAGCGCGTAAGCAACCGCTGTACGATCAGCTGGTCGATATTCTGACCGAAAAGATTGACCATGAATATCGCGCCGGTGACATGATTCCTTCCGAGCGCGAACTTTCGGAGCGCTATGGTCTCTCGCGCACTACGGTACGCCTGGCTCTGCAGGAACTGGAGCGTTTAGGACTGGTGGTTCGGCAGCACGGTCGCGGTACCTTTGTGACCGACCGTTCGGCAAAGGCAACCAATCTTATGCAGTCCTACAGCTTTACCGAGCAGATGCGCGCGATGGGTCGTGACCCCGAGACCACGATTCTCGAGTTTTGCGAGATGGAGGCCGATAAGAATCTGGCCGAGCATATGGGATTGCGTATCGGTGATCGCATTTTTAAGCTCAAGCGCCTTCGTTCTGCCGACAACATGCCCATGATGGTCGAACGCAGCTATCTACCGGTTCGTCAATTTCTGTCCCTAAAGCGACCGCTGCTGGAGCGTAAGCCGCTTTACGATGTGATTGAGCAAGACTTTCAGCAAAAAATACGTGTGGCCGAAGAGGAGTTCTATGCGAGCATAGCCCGTCCCACCGATGCCCACCTTTTGGAAATTGTCGAGGGCTCGCCTGTGCTCGATTTGGTTAGGACTACGTATAACGAGTCAAACGAGGTTGTGGAGTATACGCTCTCGGTTGCTCGTGCCGATCAGTTTAAATACAAGGTTTACCACCAGCGTAGCGACTAGTGTTGGCATCGTTTCCATATGATGATTCTTTGTATTTAACTGGTTACTACCAGATAACCAACCGAAGTGTATAATTGCACGTCAGAGGATTACTTCTAGAGAGAGGTATTAGAAATGTTCGAGAAGAGTGTCGAGGAGCTCACCGAGCTCGGCGCCCAGATCACCACGGCTGAGATTGCTCAGCAGCCCGAGCTTTGGCGTGATACGCTCAACATCTATCGCGAGAACAAGGAGGCCATCGAGGCCTTTCTGGCCGAGGCTCGCGCTATGGGCGAGGGTCGTCTGTCCGTTGTCTTCACCGGTGCCGGTACGTCCGACTATGTTGGCGATACCTGCGCCCCGTACCTGCGTCACGCTGGCAACACTGATCTTTACGACTTTAAGCCCATCGCCACGACCGACATCGTGAGCGCCCCGCGCGACTTCCTGCGCGCCGAGGATCCCACGCTCGTGGTTTCCTTTGCCCGCTCTGGTAACAGCCCCGAGAGCCTTGCCGCCGTTGCCGTTGCCAAGGAGCTCGTCCACAACGTCAAGTTCCTCAACATCACCTGCGCTCCCGAGGGCAAGCTCGCCGTCGAGTCCGCTGATGACCCCAATGCGCTGACGCTGCTCATTCCGCGCGCCAACGACAAGGGCTTCGCCATGACCGGTTCTTACACCTGCATGACCCTGCTCTCCACCCTTATTTTCGACACTGCCTCTGACGAGCAGAAGGCCGAGTGGGTCGAGACCATCGCCAAGATGGGCGAGGAGGTCATCTCCCGTGAGCCTGAGATCGCCGATTACCTGGCTGGCGACTTCAACCGCGTGACCTACTTGGGTTCTGGCTCCTTCGGTGGCCTTGCCCAGGAGAGCCAGCTCAAGATCCTCGAGCTTGCTCACGGTCTGGTTGCTACTTCCTACGACACCTCCATGGGCTATCGTCACGGACCTAAGTCCTTCGTCGACGATAAGACGCTCGTCTTCGTGTTCGTCAACAACGACGCCTACACCCGTCAGTACGACATCGACATCCTCAACGAGATCGGTGGCGACGATATTGCTCAGCACACCGTTGCCGTTCAGCAGGATGGCGCTACCGTCTACGAGGGCGAGTCCTTCACCTTTAAGGGCTACGAGGCGCTTCCCGAGGGCTACCTTGCCCTGCCGTTCGTGATGTTTGCCCAGGCAATCAGCCTGCTCAACTCCGTGCGCGTGGGCAACACGCCCGATACGCCGAGCCCCACCGGCACGGTCAACCGCGTGGTCAAGGGCGTGACGATTCACCCCTTCACCGCTTAATCGCGTCCCCCTGTAAGGGCGCCCGTCCGCTCATAACGGCGGGCGGGCGCTTTTTGTTTTACGTGAACTGGGTATAAGCATCACCACAGTCAACTGCTTTAGAAGCGAGGAGTGCATATGAGCACGTACGCAATTAAGGCTGACAAGTTCTTCTTGCCGGCAGGCCCGCAACTGGGCGGCTATCTTATGGTCGAGGATGGCGTCTTTGGCGCCTGGCAGGCCGACGAGCCCTCTTGCGAGATTAAGGACTACACTGGATCGTGGATCGCGCCGGGTATGGTCGACACCCACATCCATGGCTTCTATAACCACTCGACTACCGATAACGATCCCGAGGGCATCGATATCAGCTCGACCGAGCTCGCCCGTCGCGGTACCACCAGCTGGCTGCCCACGACGTTCACCGATGGCGTCGAGCAGATCAAGGATGCCTGCGCCGCCATCGCCCAGGCGGACGAGGGTCGCGGCCCCGATTTCTGCGGTGCTCGCATTCAGGGCATCTACCTGGAGGGGCCCTTCTTTACCATGAAGCACGTGGGCGCGCAGAACCCCGCTTATCTTATCGATCCCTCCGAGGAGGTCTTCGATCAGTGGCAGGAGGCTGCGGGCGGTCGCATCGTTAAGAGCGCCATGGCTGCCGAGCGCGATGGCGCCGCTGCTTATGCGGCTGCTCTGAACGCCAAGGGTGTGGTGACCAGTATCGGTCACTCCGACGCCACCTACGATGAGTGCATCGCCGCCATCAACGCCGGTGCCAGCTGCTTTACGCATACCTATAACGGCCAGCGCGGACTGCATCACCGTGAGCCCGGTGTCGTGGGTGCTGCCATGTCCACGCCCGAGACCTACGCCGAGATCATCTGTGACGGCAAGCACGTAAATCCTGCCGCCATCAAGGCTCTGCTGCAGGCAAAGGGCTGGCAGCACACGGTGCTCATCACCGACTGCCTGGGTTGCGGCGGCATGCCCGAGGGAAGCTACACCAGTGGTGGCATGGACGTCATCATGAAGGACAACCTGTGCTGGCTCGCCGACGGCAAGAGCATTGCCGGCTCGGTGCTCACGCTTGCCCAGGGCGTCAAGAACATCGTCGACTGGGGCATCGCCAGCGCCGATATCGCCATTCGCATGGCAACCGAGGTGCCGGCACGCTCCGCGCACATCGAGGATAAGTGCGGCAGTATTATGCCGGGTCGCGACGCCGACTTTGTCGTGTTCGACCATGAGCTTACCCTCGTCGAGACGTATGTTGGCGGCCAGAGCGTCGGCAACGCCTTTACCGAGTAACGATAGAAAAAGACGGCGGGCCCGAATCTGCTCGGACCCGCCGTATGGGTTAAACGCTCAAAAGCACCTTTACAGTTACAGCTTGTTAGCAATCTTCTTTGCCGTGCGCTTAACGCCGGCCACCAGGCCTCCTGCAGGATGCTCCTTTTCGTAGGCTAGACGCTTCTCGCGCTTGGCATACTCTTCGACGATGATGTCGCCATACTCGTCTTCGATCTTGTCGAAGAAGTCGACGGCGCCCTTAATTTCCTCAGCGTTCGGGTGCCCCTTTTGGACACCGCCGGTGAGTTTGAACGGCCCCCACGTATCAAAGCCGGGGCAGCCGTAGACGCCCATAAAGATGGCCTGCCTCATGCGGCAGATGCCATCGATATCCTTGCCGTACCACTTGTTTTTGCCACCGTAGGTCATAAGGCCAAACACCTTGTCCTGCGGCTGCAGCACGTTCGTGAGCACGCGTGCCATGTCCTTGTCGATCTCGGAGTAATAGATGCCCGTGGCGACACCGATCAGATGATATTCGTGCAGGTTGGGATACTCGTTTTTGCCGAGCGCCTTGACGTCGAGGGTATCGATTTCGGGGTGTGCCTCGACGATGGCGTCCACGAGCTTTTTCGTATTGCCGTGGTGGCGTGAGGCATAAAGGATGATGGTTCGCATAAGAAGGCCTTTCAGCTGTAATTGCATCAATGTCTGTATGGTACCCCGTTGTATGGTCGGGATACCGGACACATCGACGAGCGCGCGGGTTTGTCCTTTGACTAGGATTGAGGCGGGCGCTTGCATGAAAAAGCAGTTGTCCGAAAGGATGGATAATGGAATACGCTCTTTCCAACGATTCGATTTCTATCAAGGTTTCCACGGCCGGCGGCTCGTTTACCTCGATTGAGGCTGGAGGTCGCGAGTACTTGTGGCAGGGGGATCCCGCCGTGTGGTCCGGCCAGGCACCGATTTGCTTCCCGATTTGCGGAGGCCTGCGTGATGGTAGCGCCATGACGTTTGCCGGGCATCATGTGAAGCTCGCTCGCCACGGGTTTGCGCGCAAACAGGAGTGGAAGCTGCTGAGCCAGAGCGAGAACGAGCTGGCGATGTGCCTGGCTTCGGAGGATAACGCCGCGCTGCTGAGCGATTATCCCTACCCGTTTAAGCTTGTCGCTCGTTATGCACTCGAGGACGCTGCCGTGCGCGTTTCCTATGAGGTGACCAACGAGGGCACCGAGGACATGCCATTCTTTATCGGTGGACACCCCGGCTTTAGGTGCCCGCTCGACGAGGGCGAGGCCTATGCGGACTACGAGCTGCGCTTCGAGAAAGACGAAGCTGCTGAGCTTTGCACTGCCGTCCCCTCGACTGGCTTGATTGACGTGGCCAACCGCTCCAAGAACCCCATGGTGGGAAAGACGCTGCCTCTGTCACATGAGCTCTTCGATTTTGCGGAGACCATCTTTGACGTGCTCGAGAGCCGTCAAGTCACGCTTTCCAAAAAGGGCGAGGACAAGGGCGTCCGCCTGAGCTTTGAGGGCTTCCCATATCTCATTGTGTGGAGCAAGCCCGAGGGCGATTTTGTGGCAGTTGAGCCCTGGGGCGGCCTTTCGACCTGCTCCGATGAGGACGACGTGCTTGAGCATAAGCGTGGCTGCCTTGTCGCCAAGCCCAAGGAGACCATCGTTCGCTCGTTCACGATTGAGATTCTGTAATTCCGTTTTGTCGACTCGTATCGCGAGGCACAAGGAGCCTGCGAGATAAGGAGCTAAAAATGATCCTCACCGTTACGATGAACCCGTCCGTCGATACACGCTATCAGCTCGATGAGCTCATTATCGACGACGTTAACCGTGTGACGCCCGAAAAGACCGCCGGCGGCAAGGGCCTCAACGTGGCCCGTGTTCTGGGTCAGCTGGGCGACGACGTTGTGGCAACCGGTTTGCTCGGCGGCCACATGGGCGCCTACATGGCTGAGCTCATGGACGCCAACGGTATTAACAACGACTTTGTGCCCATCAAGGGCGAGACCCGCATCTGCCTCAATATCCTTCATGCCGGCAACCAGACCGAGCTGCTCGAGAGCGGCCCGACAATTGCCCCCGAGGAGCTCGATGCCTTTACCGCCAAGTTTACCGAGCTTGCGAGCAAGGCCGACGTCGTCACCATCTCGGGTTCGCTGCCCCGCGGTGTCGAGGCAGACTACTATGCCAAGATCACGGGCATTGCCGAGAACGCCGGTGCCAAGGCGTTGCTCGATACCTCGGGCGCTTCGCTCGAGGCCGCCCTTAAGTCCGAAATTAAGCCCGAGCTGGTCAAGCCTAACCTGACCGAGATCAACGGCCTTTTGGGTACGAGCTTTACCACCGACGATGTGGACGAGCTCCGCGCCGCGCTCGCCTCTGATGCCCGCTTCTCCGATATCCCCTGGGTCGTCGTGTCCATGGGCGCTGCCGGCTCCGTTGGCTTCCACAATGGCCGTGCGTTCCGCGCAAAGACGCCCGATATCCCTGCCGTTAACGCTACGGGCTCTGGTGACTCCACTATCGCTGGCTTCGCGCATGCCATTGCTGCTGGCGCGGACGACGAGACGGTGCTGCGTACCGCCAACACCTGCGGCAAGCTCAATGCCATGGATCCCATGACCGGCCATCTGGTCATGGACCGTTGGGACGAGGTCTACAACGGCGTTGTCGTGACCGAGCTGTAAAAGCCTGGGCGTCGGCCCCGGCATTGCTTGCTAGCTCATGCCGACGACAAGTGCGGTAGCATTATGCTGGGGCGCGACGCCGAGTTTGTCGTGTTCAATCCCGACCTTACCCTGGTCGAGGCGTATGTGGGTGGCAACAGCGTCGGTAACGCGTTTGCCGAGTAGCCGCCAAAGAAGCGATCCGAGAGGGGATTTAGATGATTTACGGTGCATTGGGCGATATCGAGGAGTACCGCGGAATTCTCAAGGGCCTCGACGTGCTGATCGACTGGCTCGAGGAGAACGACCCGGCAGAGCTCGAGGTCGGCAGCCATCCGATTCTGGGCGACAAGGTCTATGCGAACGTCATGGCTCCCACGACGCGTCCCGAGGCCGAGGCTCACTATGAGACGCATCAGCGCTATCACGACCTGCAGATCGACGTCGAGGGTCGCGAGGCCTTTAAGGTCGCCACGGGCAGCCTGACGCTGGTTCAGGAGTTTGACGAGAAGGACGACTACGATCTGGTCGATTCCGACGCTTCGATCGCCGGCGATCTTGCCGACGACAAGTTTGCGCTGTTCGTTGCCGGCGAGCCTCACATGCCCACGCTCGAGTTCCCGGGCGATGGCGCACAACCGATCAAGAAGATCTGCTTTAAGCTGCTTGCCGACGCCTACTGGGAGGAGTAGCGAGCTGCTCGGCTGAGTTGTTCGTCTGATGGCGTGATTCCCCTAGGGAAATCACGCTAGGACCCCGCCAAACGGGTTTTCCCTAGGGAAATCACGTTTGGCGGGGTTTTCTGTTTTTGAATAGGGAAGCCTCATTTATTTGCGAAGAACATCGGCTAGCCGCAGGATTGAAATCATCGACCGATAAGTGAGTTCCACTTTTTCGCCCGCAAGCAGTCGTTTCGAGCCAATCTCATCTAGCCCCACAAGCCGAGAAAACAGCGGGCCGCTCATCGTGCCATCGTCAATTGATTCCCTTATGGTCTTCAAAACGTCCGTATCATGAAGCGATGCCGAGCTGTAGGGGGCAACACGAGCGGAACTCTCAATTAACGACGAGACAAAAGGATGGAGATGCTTTGGACATAGTCCATCAAACACCACATCCCCATTGTCGTTCGAGCCGACCAGGCGCCAAGTATAATGATCGACCCAGTCATCCCCGTCATATATGGCGTCCATGAGCAACTTCCCGTCTAGAGAGAGAAACCTATTTGGACATCGGGGCGCAAGACCGCAATCCATATCGGACCTGCAGCAGCTCCAACCCAACGCACCACATAGGTTCCCTTTCGTACATGTGTATCAATCTGCTCTGAAATGCCGGTGCATGCAATTCCAGACCCGTTTGTCGGATAGCAATCGACGTATTTTTGTTTTCCGCTCACAACCTTGTATAGATATATCGTTCCAGCAAAAGAGAAGGGATCGTTCGCAATTTTGTCCGGAAGAACTTGCCACCTCAAAATCCCGCTACCAATATGGTCAAGCTTGACCGTTCCGCCGTCCCCCTCAAAAGTGGCAAGGGGATTTACCCCAGACTGGGAGTCGGCATCGCCCTCCTTAGCAGTTATCAGCAGGTTGCCCGTATAAGACTGCTGAGGCTCACCTTCAGGACAGGCAGCCTTGGCCCAAGAAGGGCCACTCAGGCAGAACAGTCCGAGCAGCATCAATACCAACAAAAGAAAACCCTTAGTTCTTTTCATCTATATCCCCAATGTCTCTCGACATTTGTATATTGTGACCATTTTAGATCTATATGGCCAATTCGAGCCCTCATCATGGCAATTGTTGCAGCTGGGTTTCTTTTCATTAAGATTTCACTTTGGTAAATCCCCGCCCCTAAGCATTAAACCCGAAGTCCACCGAGTGGGCCGCTGTTGACGTGGCGATGCTTGGATTGGCACACACGCACTCAAAATCGAAAACAAAAAAGCCGCCCGAAGGCGGCTATCTTGTGCAATGGAGCCAGCGACCGGGCTCGAACCGGTGACCCCCGCTTTACGAGAGCGGTGCTCTACCAACTGAGCTACGCTGGCGGCCATGTGGTGACGCAACTGAGGCGTCAACGGCTGTCTATGATACGGGACATCGCTCATCCGCGCAAGTGTTCTGACGGCTTTTCTCACTTTAAATGCACTAATATTAGAGGCGTGATGTCTGCAGTGCCCATTTGTTACTTGACCTGCTGTTGAGTTGGTGGTCGACGTCCCGCTCGTATGGGTCTCAAACAGAATGGGGCAGCCATGGCTCAACCCAAGATTCTTCTTACGCGTATCGATGACCGTTTCATTTACGGGCAAGACGTTGAGCTGTGGAACGAAGCCGTGGGTTCCAACCTTGTCCTAATCGTCAACGATGAGATCGCGGCGGATTCGCGCCAATGGGCACCAATGAGGGTGGCGGTGCCAGAAGGCGTTTGGACGCGGTTTTTCTCGGTGCAAAGGACTATCGACATCATTCATACCGCAACGCCGCGTCAATGGATCTTGATCATAGTGGCCTCACCCGCCGATGCGCTCGCGCTGGTTAAGGGTGGTGTGCCAATAACCAAGATCAGCATTGGCCATATGCAGGCAGGGGAGGGCAAGCGCTCTGCAACGCCTACCATTGCCGTAGACGATACGGACATCGCCGCCTTCAAAGAATTGCAAAAGCTCGGCATAGAGCTAGAAATCCGCTATCTCCCCAGTTCCGCCCCCGACCCCATTGGCAATCTGTTCAACTGATCCCTTGGGGACGGAGGAAAACGGATCATTTTGCCCTTGCGAGGGACGCGCGCGATGCCGCCTGTCAAAAACTATGCCCATTTACTACGTTTGATTGGCTATCGTCGAGCATGTCGAATTTGAGATAAACAAAACCGCAGGTATACTGCTCACAAATGTAACAAAAACCGGTGCATGGTCGAGCATCCCGGGCTAAACGTAGTAAATGGGCATAGTTTTGATATGTCACTCATACAGTCACAGAAAAAACGAGCCTAAAAGATGAAAAAGCGCCCGCTGGCGGTGGTGCCGGCGGGCGCTGCTGTGCGATATGTCGCGTTGCGGGCTTAGTGCCTCATAAAGTGGTATTCGATCACATTGCTGTAGGGATGGCCCGGGCCCACAATGCCCTGCGGGAACAGAGGCTGGTGCGGCGTGTCGGGGTACATCTCGGCCTCGAGGGCAAAGCCGGCGCCCCAGCCATAGTTGGCATCGTCCTTGGCGTGCTCGTCGCCCAGCCAGTTGCCGGTGTAGAGCTGCACGCCCGGGGCAGTGGTGTAGTAGTCCATCTCACGACCGGTCCACATCTCCTCGACGTGCATCGCGCGGCGCAGGTTGCGGCCGTACTGATAGCCATCGATGCACAGGCAGTGATCGTAGCCACGGGCCTGCTTGATCTGCGGGTCGTCGGCCTCCATGCCGGGTGCGACGGGGCGAAGCTCGCGAAAGTCAAATGGTGTTCCCTCGACCGGAGCAATCTCGCCGGTGGGGATGTTCTGCTCGTTAATGGGCAGGTAGTGGGCGGCGTTGGCGACAAAGAAATGTTCGCAGTCCATGCCGGCGTTATGGCCTGCAAGGTTAAAGTACGTGTGGTTGGTCATGGACACGTAGGTGGCGCGGTCGCTCTCGCAGCCATAATCGATGCGGAAGACGCCGGTGCGCGTAACGGTAAACACGGCCGTAAAGGTTCGGTTGCCGGGCAGGCCCAGCTCGCCATCCTTAAGCGAGGTGGTCATGCGCACGGCGTTATGGACCTCGTCGAGCTCAACATCCCACACACGTTTGTGCAGGCCGTGCTCAAGGTCGCTGTGCAGGTTGTTGGCGCCCTCGTTGGCGGGCATATGCCAGTCCGTGCCGTCGATGGCGATCGTGGCGCCAGCGGTGCGGTTTGCCACAGGGCCGATGGTCGCGCCAAAGCAGGCGGGGTTGTCAAAGTAATCCTCGAGCTTATCGAAGCCCAGCACCACATCGCGCACGTTGCCGGGAATGTCGGGCACATCGATACCAAGCACCGTGGCGCCATAGTCCATAATGCGAACGCAGATCTCGGGCCCGTCGAGGGTGTAACGATGAACGGGGGTACCGCACGGCGCGGTGCCGAAAAGCTCGGAAGTGATCATTTGGTTCCTAACATCGAGGTATTTCCGACAAACTGTAGCGCGAACAGGCGAGATTATCACTACACCCCACTAAAGCTGGGGGTAATTTTCTCAAAAAAGTGATGATTGGAGCTGTGCGGGCGTTCATTTTTGACGCGTACGAGTCTGATACAATTTGTTCGTTACTGTTTGAATGATATGCGCGCAAAGAACGGCGAGGATTCATCGTGATTAAGGCAGAGCGACAGGATAAGGTTCGTCAGCTGCTCGAGGAGCAGGGCACGGTCTCGGTCAAAGAGATTTCGGATGCGTTGGGCGTTTCGGACATGACGATTCGCCGCGACCTCGAAGAACTTGCGAGCCTAGGCGAGATTGAGCGCGTGCACGGCGGAGCCCGCAGTGCACAGGGCCGTCCGCACGCTATGTTGCGCCATGAGTATTCGCACAGCGAAAAGCGCACTAAGCATGCCGAGGAAAAGCTGCAGATTGCGCGCCGTGCTGTGGAGCTTATCGAGGAGGGCTCGACCATCTTTTTGGGCACGGGCACCACGGTTGAGCAGATGGCCTCGATGCTGCCGACGTTTCGCCTGCGCATTGTGACCAATTCGCTTTCGGTGTTTAACCTGCTCGAGGCGCGCGAAGACTGCGAGCTGTGCCTCGTGGGCGGTATGTACCGTCGCCGCACCGCCGCTTTTGTGGGACCAACGGCCGAGGATACCCTGCGCGCGCTGGGCATCGATGCGGCGTTTATCGGCGCCAACGGCATCTTGGACGGTGACGTGTCTACGTCCAACATGGACGAGGGCCGTATCCAGCAGCTCGCCTTTAGCAAGGCCGACTCGCGCTACCTGATCGCCGACTCCAGCAAGATCGGCAAGCGCGACTTCTACACCTTCTGCCGCCTGGACAATTTGGACGCTGTGGTGTGTGAGCCGGGTATCGCCGCCGAGGACCGCACTGCCATCGAGGAGCACACGCAAGTCATTTGCTAGCGAGTGCCGCCGTGCTAGACCAGGCGGGCGTAGTCCTGTGACTGGTGAAAGACGTGGGCGATATAGATTGTTTCGCGCTCAAACTTGTAAAGACAGGTGTAGTTGTTGACGGGAAACGATCGGTAATTACGTGCCGCCAGCTCTTGCATGTGTGAGAGAGGTCGTAGGAGCGGCTGCTCGCGAAGCAGATCCAGCTGATGTTCAAACTCAGCAACAAAATTGCCCGCCGCGCGTGGATTCATGAGGATTTGAGCAAGGTATCCGACGATACTCTCGTACTCGTATCGTGCGCTTTTGAGTATTACGACGTTATAGGTCATATTTGTCTCGTATCGCGGTTGCGAAGGAGTCGTAGTCGCTATAGTCGCCTTGCGATATCTCGTTTTCTGCCAGCATTATACGAGACAGCAGCTTGGCTTTGGCGATTTCGTCTTGCATGAGGCGATATTGGTCGCTGCTGATGCAGTGCATGGCCTCGTAGCCGTTCTTGGTTACGGTGACGTCGCGCTCAGACTCAACAAGCGCGGTAAATGCAGCGGTGTCCTTCATGTCCCGGACAGGCACACAGGTGGGCATTGGGACCTCCTTTGCGATGGGACATAATTTTACCACGCCGTATCAAATAATCGTTGCCGCCGAATTGTCTCAATCTGTAGCAGGTAGACGTCCAAAACCGGGTTTAGTGTTACAGATCGAGACGGTGCGGCATAGCATCCGTTATGCGTAAAGCTCGGTATTACTGTATGTCTCAACCTTTGCAATGGTCGGTATTTTTGTAACTATAAGCTCATTTAAAGCTCGGTATTTTTGTATTATTAGATATATCTGAAGGTCGGTATTTTTGTAAACTAGCACGTAAATTATGCTGAGGTGAGATTATGTTTAAACGGAAGGCATATGATCGTCTGCAGGAGTGGAAAGAACGCTCGCAAGGGCGCACTGCGGTGCTTATTGAGGGTGCAAGACGCGTTGGCAAAACGACGCTCGTCAAGTGCTTCGCGCAAAATGAATACAAGGATTATCTGTACATTGACTTTTCGGCTGCTAGCAAAGCCACGCTCGATATATTTCTGAACCATCGTGAAGATGTCGATCTTTTTTTACGCATGCTTCAGCTGCAGTATGGTAAGGCCCTCGAACCGAGAGAGTCGCTGGTCATTTTTGATGAAGTGCAGCGGTTTCCCATCGCGCGCGAATACATAAAGCATCTTGTAGAAGACGGCAGATTTGATTACATCGAGACAGGCTCTCTTGTCTCCATCAAAAAGAATGTCGATAGCATTGTCATACCGTCAGAGGAAGAAAGAATCCCTCTCGAGCCCCTCGATTTTGAGGAGTATCTTTGGGCGACCGGAAAAGATCTTTATGCAGAAGAGATCCGTAAAGCGCGCGAATCTCGGACCGCGCTTCCGGACGGCGTTCATGCGACGTGCATGAGATTATTTGATGAGTATATGCTTGTCGGTGGTATGCCTCAGTCGGTCGACTCCTTTGTGGCAGAGAATGATTTTAGAGGATGCGACAGGGTTAAACGGCAGATTATCGCACTGTACAGGGAGGACATTGCCAAGTTTGGAGGTTCGGACGCTAGACGTGCGCGGGCGGTTTATGACGATATTCCGGGTCAATTATCTGCGGCAAATAAACGGTTCAAATTTGACAGCGTGGAGAAGGGGTCCCGTTTTGAGACATATGAGTCGGCGTTAATCTGGCTTGAGGATGCGCGACTGATTAACCGTTGCTATTTATGCAGTGATCCGAGCGTGGGTTACCGCCTGCACGAGGACGCGTCTTCGCTTAAATGCTATATGGCGGACACGGGATTGCTCGTGAGCTTGGCGTTTGATGATGGTCCGGACCTTATGGATGTTCATAGAGACATTCAATTTGGAAGAATTTCAATTAATAAAGGAATGCTAATCGAGAACATCGTGGCGCAGCAGCTTAAGAGTCTGGGGCATTCGCTTTTTTATTACAGCTGGCAGGAGCCTTCCAAAACAGAGGGGAGTCGGCCCAGAACGCGTGAAATTGATTTTCTTGTTTCGCGCGGCTTTGAAGACGCGGCTGGAAAACCGCGGGTCACTCCTGTTGAAGTTAAATCTTCCAAATCGTATTCAACAATCTCGCTCGACGATTTCGGCAGACGATTCGAACGACGAGTCGGAGAGGAGATAGTTCTTCACCCAAAACAGCTCAGGGCTGAAGGGCATAGGATATATCTACCTCTGTATATGACGATCTTTATCTGATCGACGGCATGTGGTCCTGTGGCTCATTGAACCGCAGGACCGTGTATCGTTGGGGGTTTATTGTGATAATGCGCGCAAGCTAAGCCGGGGATCGAGTTTTCGGGATATGTCGGTGAAGTTCCGTCACCGCGGACTGGGTGTCCGTGCGCCCGACGAGGTCGTTGCGTGCCTAGAAGCCCCGAGCTCCAGAAGCCGTACGCTTGTTTCGGGCGTGCTGGTCGAATGCTCCAGCGTGAAAGACCTACGGGTGTAGCTTGCTCGGCCTGTTTGTCTCGATCTGTAACAGCTAGGACTGAAAAACTCGGCTACGTGTTACAGGTTGAGATTTTTCGGCTAGGTCTAATCTATTCATCTCGATCTGTAACAGGTGGGGGCGAAATAACCGGCTAACTGTTATAGATTGAGATTGAGAGGATTGGCCGGTACGTTTGTCTCAATCTGTAACAGGTAGACGCCCAAAACCGGGTTTAGTGTTACAGATCGAGACAATTCGGCCCGGCCCACCCCGTTCATCTCGATCTGTAACAGTTGGGGCCGAAACCGCGGGTCAGATGTTACAGATCGAGACAAATGGTTGCCGACCCGCTCAAACACAAAGGCCGGGGGCGGCGCGCCTTGTGACGTGCCGCCCCCGGCTGAGAAATGGGGACAAGTTATGTGAGCGGGGCAATGCCGCTCGTCGCAAGCCGCTAGTCCAGACGACGGGTTTCCGCCACGTGCTTGTACCAGTAAGCGCTTGCCTTGGGCGTGCGCTTTTGGGTCTCAAAGTCCACGTAGAAGAAGCCGTAGCGCTTGTTGTAGCCGTTGGTCCAGGAGAACTGATCCTGCAGGCTCCACAGGAAGTAGCCGCCCACGTTGACGCCCACCTCCATGGCCTTAAGCAGCCAGCGCAGGTGCTGCTCGATGTAGTCGATGCGCGGCTGGTCGTCCACAAAACCGTCCTTGTAGGGGTCCTTGTAGCCCATGCCGTTCTCGGTGATGAAGATCTGCTTGTAGTTGGGGTAGCGCTGCTTAATGTAGACGAGGAGATCGAACAGGCCCTCGGGATAGATAATCCAGTCCCAGTCGGTGGTGGGGATGCCGGGCTTGTTCACATGCTCGCCAATACCCTTAACGCGCCAGCGGCCGGTGCCTTTCTCGCCCGTACCGTTGTGGTGCAGGTCGTTCTCGCCGTCGTAAGCCTTGAGGAAGCGGCACTGGTAGTTGTTGACACCCAGGTAATCGTTGTAGAGCGCAGCCTCGCGCATGATTTCCAGATCATCGTCCAGGATCTCGATAGTGCCGCCAGAGACCGCAGCCAGGCGGTTGGCGCACTCGAGGGTGTCGGGAGCATAGTCCCCGCGGAAGGTGGCGTCGAGCAAGAACTGGTTCTGCAGCACGTGCTCGTTATTGGCGGCCTTGATGTCGGCGGGGTCGTTCTCGTTGAGCGGATACTTAAACTCCAGCGATTGAATGACGCCGATCTTGCCCTTAAAACCGCCGTTGTGGAAGGCCAGCACGGCCTTGGCGTGGGCGAGCATCATGTTGTGCTCGCACTGGAAGGCCTCGGCCAGATGAGCTTTGACGCCGCCGGGGAAGGTACCCTCGATGTAGGTGTTGGAGGCGTCGGCCCAGATCTCGTTAAAGGTGAACCAGTAGGTCACCTGGTCGGCGTACTCCTTAAAGCAGAAGGTGGCAAAGTCCACAAAGGCATCGATGGTCTCGCGGTTGAGGAAGTCGCCCTTCTCAAAGAGGGGAAGCGGCGTGTCAAAGTGATGCAGCGTGACGAACGGCTCAACATGGTGCTTATGGCACTCGGCGAAGAGATCGTGGTAGAACTGGACGCCCTCGGGGTTGATTTCGCCGGTGCCGTTGGGGAAGATGCGGCTCCAGGCAATGGAGAGGCGAATGCCGTTGATGCCAAACTCCTCGCACAGCTCCAGATCGACGGGGTACTGGTTGTAGAAGTCCGAAGCGGGATCGGGGGAGAAACGGCCTTGGGCTTCCAGAAAGTCGTCCCAGGCAACCTTGCCCTTACCGTGAGTGCGGGTCTCGCCCTCTACCTGGTAGGCAGCAGTGGCGCCGCCAAAGACAAAGTCCTCGGGAAACTGCGCAGGCGGATTGGTGACGCTAGCAGGATTAACGGACATGATGATCCAATCGTCTAAATCGAAGGGCCAGCCGGTCTTGGATGGTCGGCTGGCCCTGAGCGTTACTTACTTCGAAAGCTGCTCGGAGACGAAGGCGAGAGACTTGTCGCCGTTCTGGGAGAGCTCAATGTACTGCTTACCGCGGCAGGCGACGCATTTGTTGCCCACGCGCTCGCAGTCTTTCTGCAGGTCGGCCAGGTAGCTTGCGGCCTGCGGGGCCAGGACGACCAGGTCAAAGTCGGGGAGCATGTCCACGTGGTTGCCATATGCCTCGGCAGCGGTCTCAAGATTGATGCCGCGCTCCTTGGCAGCCTTGGCCAGCGCGTTGGCGAGCAGACCCGAGGTTCCGCCGCCCTGGCAGAGCACGAGCACGCGCTTGCCGTTGAGGTCGCTGGCGGTCGTTGCCTCGGCAGCGGGTGCTGCAGAAGCGGCAGGGGAGTCGACCTTCACGGCCTCGGCAGCAGCGCCGGCGGCAACGCTCTTGGCGTCAGCCTTGCCCTGGAAGGCATCGTTGAGCTTGGCGGCCTTCTCGGCGTTCTTGGCGGCGAGCTCCTCCTGGGAGATCTCGGCCTCCTCGGCGCACTTCTGGGCGTCATAGGCACGGAAGAACGGGTAGTACAGGACAAAGTCGACGACCAGGATGAGGGCGAGCATCACAAAGGCGAGCGGCTGGAAGCCCAAGCCCATGATGGTGCCGATGGGGCCGGGGACGGTCCAGGGCAGGGTGTACATAAAGCCGTTCATGCCCAAGAAGTCGATAAAGATCTTAAGGATCCAGATGTTGGCGATCGGGGCAAAAACAAACGGGACAAAGAAGACGGGGTTGAGCACGATAGGCGCGGCGAACAGCAGCGGCTCGTTGACGGCAAAGCACACGGGGACGATGGCTGCCTTACCGACGGCGCGCATCTCCTGAGACTTGGCCAGGAAGCAGAACATAAAGACCAGGACGAGCGTGGCGCCGGTGCCGCCCATGCAGACGACGAAGTACTGGGCACCCTGGGTCAGGACAGCGGAAGCGTGCTGGCCAGCCTGGAACGCAGCCAGGTTGTCGGTCATGTTGGCAACGAGGGCGGCGGCGATGGCGGGCTCGACGATCGAGGGGCCGTGGACGCCGACGAACCAGAAGAGGCTCATGGCACCGTAGATCACAGCGAGGCCGATGTAGCCGTCGGCGGCGGTGAACAGGGGCTGGAACACTTGGATGACGCCCTGGGCAAAGCAGAAGCCAAAGGCAGCGCGGAAGACGATGTCAAAGACCCAAAAGACGGTGATGCAGACGGAGAAGGGGATGATGTCCTTAAAGGTCTGCGAGATGTTGGGCGGAACCTGCTCGGGCATCTTGACGGTGATGTTGCGCTTAATGAAGAACTTGTAGATGATGCCGGTCACAAACGCAGCGATAAAGGCGGTCAACAGGCCCTTGGAACCAAGGTAGGTGGTGTTGAAGCCGCTGGCAGCGTCCGTGGCGATGGTGTCGCTCGAAAGGAGCAAGAAGCCGATGATGGCCGCGCACATGCACGAGATAAAGTTGATCTGGTTGTTCTTGGGCAGGTCGCGGTTCTGGGCGTCGGCGAAGTGCTTGGCCGTGGTGGCGGCACAGGCGATGGCCAGGATGCCCATGGAGTAGTTGTAGCACTTCCACAGGGCGTTGTTGATGTCATCGGGCCAGTAGAAACCCCAGATGTTGGGGACCGAGGCTACCAGGCAGAAGATGGACGAGAAGATGATGATGGGGATGACGGAGATAAAGCCGTCGCGGATCGCCTTGAGGTACTTGTTGCGGGCGATCGCGTTGAAAAAGGGTTGGCCCTTTTCGATGATGGCGATGAGTTGCTCCATGCAATGCTCCTAAGAGTCGGTGGGTTAGCAACGATAGTAACTTTTGGCGTTCGGTTGCCAAAATGTTGACGTTGCCATTTTGCGACACAAAAAAGACGCGAACCGATGGTTCCTGTGCCTGCGAACCGTCGGTTCCTTATGCGTAAACGTTTGAGCCGCCCGGTGGCTCTGTGTTTGCACAATGGCAACGTTAACATTTGGACTACAAAAGCCGTTCGGGGAAGCAAAAATGTCGGTGAACGGTAGGTTTTGGGTGGTGAGCGTATGGCGGAGGAGGCGTTAGATATACTTAAAGACGTTTCATTTGACTGCGTAGGGTGCCACCAATGGCATCGTTGACATAGAAAGATCGACCTATGGCCGCTGTTAAAAAATCGGTTTCCGTTAAGGACGTGGCGCGTCTCGCGGGCGTCTCGGAGCAGACAGTCTCGCGTACGGTGCACGATTCGCCCAGCGTGCGCCCCGAGACCAAGGAGCGCGTGCGTGCCGCCATGCGCGAGCTGGGGTATCGCCCCAATTTTGCCGGTCGATCGCTGCGCCGCGGCAAGTTCAAGACTGTCGGCGTCGCCATGTTCAACATTACCGGCACCGGCAACCTCGACCGTATGGAGGGCTTTGCCGCCGCGGCCGACAAACATGGCTATGCCATCACCCTCACTAAAGTAGACGGGCATCCGTATACCCTCGAGAGCGCATCGTCGCGCATGAGCGCGCTGCCGGTGGATGGCATGGTTGTGATCATGAACCGCATGCCGGCGGATTTTGGCACCTTTGAGCCGCTGCCCGGTATGCAGACGGTGCTCGTTACCATGCTGGAGCACCCGCTGTGCTCAACAGTCGATAACGACCAGTTCGATTGCTCGCGCCAGGTGGTCGAGTACTTGCTGGAGCAGGGGCACAAGACCGTGCACTTTATCTCGTGCCCCGAGCGCTCGCTTTCGGGCATGCGTCGCGAGGAGGGCTGGCGCGAGACATTGCGCGCGCATGGTATTGAGCCGCCGCGATTCATTCGTGGCGATTGGACGGCACAGAGCGGATATGCCGCCGGCCAGGCTCTGGCGGACGATCCGACCTGTACGGCCATTTATGCTTCCAACGATGCCATGGCATATGGCTGCATCCGTGGGCTCGAGTCGCGCGGGAAGCGCGTGCCCGAGGATGTGAGCGTAGTGGGTGTTGATGACAGCCTGGGCGATATCGTGCCCGACCGTCACCTGACCACGGTGCGCTTTGACAACAAGCGCGTCGGCATGTGGGCGGTCGACAAGGTTGCCGGCGCCGAGGGGGGTGCGTCTTGCGTGGAGCACATGCTGATCCCCGGTATGCTCGTAGAGGGCGATACGGTGCGCGATTTGCGTTAGGGTGCGGTCCTGTTTGGGTTGCCGCTAATTGTGTTCGATATTGTTCAGATTGGTTTAAAAACCGTTCACGGGCGAAAATTGACCGTTTAGAGTTCGAAATTGCGTTTTGCATTGTTCCTTTTTGTTTGAATGTTAATGTTTCTACCATACACAGCGCAGCGCGTATGCCCGGACGCGATGCTCTCCATTGGTTCATATGTGAAAGGAACGCAATATGGCAACCAAAGAAGAAATCTCGATGGTTGGATTCGAGATTGTCGCATACGCGGGCGACGCCCAGACCGATCTGCTTGCAGCGCTCGATGCTGCTCGCGAGGGTGATTTTGAGAAGGCCGAGCAGCTGCACAAGGATGCCAGCGATGCGCTCATCGGCGCTCACGACACGCAGACCAAGCTGCTGTCGCAGGAGGCCGGCGGCGGCGAGATGGAGATGACCTTCATCATGGCTCACGCCCAGGACACCCTCATGACCACCATGATTCTGGAGAAGCAGACCCGCTTTACCATCGATGCCTACAAGCGCATCGCCGAGCTCGAGGCCAAGCTCGCCTAACGAGCCTTCACAACCAAGTCCCCTTCCAAAAACCCTGCCGCTACCCGCGGCAGGGTTTTTCTGTCCTCCTCCAAGTTGCGGTGGAATAGGGACTGAATAGGGGCTGGCGGGCACAAAACAATCCCTATTCCACCGCAACTCATCCCGAGATAGTCATTGGAGATGTTCTTAAATGATTGGTCATTAGGGACAGCCTTGGTGCGCACCGTTGTCCTCCCGTTCGGTTTTTTACTGGGTGGGTATACTTCCATCCGCAATACAGGCCGGAATGAGGAGGTATCCAAATGCCGGACAACGGATCGATTCAAAAGAGAGACGCGCACGAGATGGCTCATGGACGTCCTGTCCAGATAACCGAGCACACGACGGTAACCGAGCTGCAGCCCAGCCTGTCCGATGTCGTGTGCGCAAACAAAAAGCTGCAGATTGGCTTTATCGTTGCGCTCGTGGTACTGGCGCTGCTGTCGGGCTTTGTGGCTCGTCCGCATTTCGCCGATACCAAGACTTGGGACTCCACCATCGAGGTCATCGATCAAAAGAAAGGTAACGTACTGGCGCTCACGACCTCGTGCGTGGCGCTGTCTGCGGGTATTACCGCGCTGCCGGGTGATACAGGAACACCGGTTGCCGAGCAGCTCGCACAGCTTTCGGGTAACTTGGGCATCGTGCTTGCCGTGCTCTACCTCGAGAAATACCTGCTGACCATTTTGTGGTCGGTTGGCCTGGGCATCCTGATCCCGTTTGCGCTGGTGCTCTTTGCGGTGTCACTCGGCATTCACGGGCGCTGGAGCACGAGCGCCGTCCTGCGCCGCGTGGCGACTCGCGTGCTGGTGGTCGCCATGATCGGAATGGCGTTGGTGCCTGCAAGCGTTTGGGTGTCGCAGAAGGTCGACGAAACGTATCGCGTTAGCATCGAGCAAGCCGAGCAAAAGGCGGCCGACGCTGCGGGTGCGGCAGATAGCGACAGCTCCAAAGTAAGCAAGAAAAAGACCGAGTCCACAGAGTCCAAGAATGTGCTTGAGCAGCTTGCCGACGGCGCCTCGGGTCTCGTCACGTCGGTAACCAGTGGTGCCAAACAGATGACCGACGAGATCGTGCAGCAGGTGACCGATCTGATCGAAGGTGTCATCGTGATGATCGTGACCTCGTGCGTGATTCCTCTACTGGTGCTCGTGGCGTTCCTATGGCTAGGACACGTGTTGCTGGGGATCGATATCTCTGGCCCGGCGAACTATTTGACGGGTCGTTTTCTGAGGGCTCCGTCCAAACATGCCAAGAAGAGCGGACAGTCTGAGTAGGCGGCAAAGCGATCCTTGGAAGACCAACCGTAAGAAGGGCGGCCGAGACACGTTCTCGGCCGCCCTATTTGTTTGTTGAATACGTGGCAGGCTAGGTTTTCCCGTTCCCAAACGGTCAGCAATCATCCGTGAACGGTATTTGTTCAAAATAGAACAAAGACAAACAAATAATTGTTGCAGTTGATGTTCGAATGTGTTCAAATAAACATGAACAGTGAAGAACCGCACATTCAGATGCCCGGACCTGAACGCGATTCAACACTTCCAAACAGAAACTACGCACCTGCGTATCTCTCAAGGAGGATGTCATGAGGGTTGTAATCGCTTCCGATGCCGACGGTATGTCGATGAAGGAGTCCATCAAGGAGATGCTCATCGCCGACGGTCACGAGGTCGTCGACTATTCCGAGACCCCTGCCGCGGACTTTGTCGATTCCGCGACCGCCGTTGCCAAGGACCTGCTGGAGCACAAGGATTCCCAGGGCTTCGCATTCGATAAGTACGGCGTCGGCTCCTATATGGCCGCCGTCAAGATCAAGGGCATGGTCGTCGCCAACATTTCCGACGAGCGTTCCGCTTACATGACCCGCGAGCACAACGGTTCGCGCATGGTCACCATGGGCCCGGGCGTTGTGGGCACCGAGGTCGCCAAGAAGATCGCCCGCGAGTTCCTGCGCGCTCAGTACGCCGGCGGCCGTCACCAGATCCGTGTCGACATGCTCAACAAGATGGCCTAACGAGAGCCACCGAGAACTTGAACTTCTATCTCAACTTGTGAATTCAGACGAAAGGACGTTCTGATGAAGAAGACCATCGCAATCGGTTGCGACCATATCGTTACGGACGAGAAGATCTATCTGGCCGACCGCCTGGAGCAGGCTGGCTACAAGGTGCTCGACTGTGGTACCTACAGCCACACCCGTACGCACTATCCCATCTACGGTAAGGCCGTGGGCGAGGCTGTTGCCAGCGGCAAGGCCGACTTTGGCGTGGCCCTGTGCGGCACCGGCATCGGCATCACCAACGCCGTCAACAAGGTTCCCGGCGCCCGCTGCGCCCTGGTTCGCGACATGACCTCTGCCCTGTATGCCCGTCGCGAGCTCAACGCCAACATCGTGGGCTTTGGCGGCAAGATCACCGGCGAGTTCCTGATGGCCGACATCATGCTTGCCTTCCTGGAGGAGCCCTACGAGAAGACCCCCGAGCACGATGCCCTGATCGCCAAGATCGATGCTTGCAACAAAGCCGACGCCGAGGCTCAGGCTGACCCGCACTTCTTTGACGAGTTCCTCGAGAAGTGGGACCGCGGCGAATACCACGACTAAGGAGGTTACGCGGTTTTACCAAACCGCGTAACGGGTCGACGCTGCGCGACGCCCAGGCACCCCATCTCGCCGCTCAAACCGTCGCTCGCGTACATGAAGTACGCGTCGCTCCTCTTTCGCGGCGACCTGGGGCACCTGAGCGCCGCTCGCTGACGTTGGGGGTACCTGTGGGGTTACCGCTGTTGTTGCGAAGCCGTCGGTTCGGTAAGCTGCTCCGATAACACGTTTGCTTGCTTGGCTTGAGTGCTTCGCTCTTGGCGGTACCCGGCATTCTGCAGCTTTTCAATTGACGGCTCGCGTTTCTGTGAGGGGGCGCGGGCCGGTTTTCTATCAGCCCTATTGACTTGGCGGGCTGTCGTAAGAAAGGGAAGGCTCCTATGGAGTTTGTTCTTGATAACGGTTTGATTTGTGTGGCGTTGACCACGGCGGGCGGGTCGTTCACTTCTATTGCGGCCAACGGCCGTGAGTACCTGTGGCAGGGCGATCCGGCGGTCTGGTCGGGCCAGGCACCCATTTGCTTTCCGATTTGCGGCGGCCTTCGTGGCGGCCGCGCGATGACCATGGGCGGCCGCGAGGTCAAGCTTGCCCGCCACGGCTTTGCCCGCAAGCAGGAGTGGAAGCTCGAGGAGCAGGGCGACAGCATGGTTGCGCTGAGCCTAAGCTCTGCCGACCACGCCGAGCTACTCGAGCAGTATCCGTATCCGTTTAAGATCGTCGCGCGCTACACGATCGATGCGGCTAAGGTGGCCGTGTCGTACGAGGTGACCAATGAGGGCACCGAGGATATGCCATTCTTTGTGGGCGGTCACCCCGGCTTTAAGTGCCCGCTCGACGAGGGCGAGTCCTATGACGATTATGAGCTTCGTTTTGAGCAGCGTGAGGCCACCGAGCTCTGTACTGCCGTTCCCTCGACTGGCCTGATTGATGTTGAGCATCGCAGCAAGAACCCCATGATCGACCAGAGCCTGCCGCTTACCCACGAACTCTTCGACTTCGCGGAGACCATCTTTGACGTGCTCGAGAGCCGCGTGGTTACGCTGACCAAGAAAACCGAGGACAAGGGCGTGCGCCTGACGTTCCCCGATATGCCGTACCTGATTGTGTGGAGCAAGCCCGAGGGCGACTTTGTGGCTGTTGAACCGTGGGGTGGTCTGTCCACCTGCTCCGACGAGGACGATATTCTGGAGCACAAACGTGGCTGCCTGGTGGCCAAGCCGGGAGAGACCGTCACTCGCTGCCTTGAGATCGAGATCCTTTAAAGAGCTATCGTATGTTTGGGGTCGCACACGTCGTGCCCCGGAAACAGGAGTTCAATATGATTCTGACCGTTACCATGAACCCGTCGATTGATACGCGCTATCAGCTCGACAAGCTGATCATCGACGATGTTAACCGTGTGACGCCCGAAAAGACCGCTGGCGGTAAGGGCCTCAACGTGAGCCGCGTGCTGCTGCAGCTGGGCGACGATGTGCTTGCGACCGGTCTGCTCGGCGGCCACATGGGTGCCTATATGGCCGAGCTTATGGATGCCGATGACGTCAAGAACGACTTTGTGCCCATTGCCGGTGAGACGCGCATTTGCCTGAATATTCTGCACGAGGGTAATCAGACCGAGCTGCTGGAGAGCGGCCCGCAGATCGCCCCGGCCGAGCTCGAGGCCTTTACGGCTAAGTTCGCCGAGCTTGCAGCGAAGGCGGACGTTGTGACGCTTTCGGGCTCGCTGCCGCGTGGCGTCGATGCCGGCTACTATGCCGAGCTCGTCAAGATCGCCGAGGAGGCGGGCGCTAAGGTGCTGCTCGACACCTCGGGTGCATCGCTGGAGGCCGCGCTGGAGTCCGACGCTAAGCCTGAGCTCGTAAAGCCCAACCTGACCGAGATTAACGGCCTGCTGGGTACGTCCTTTACGATCGATGATGTCGATGCCCTGCGCGAGGCGCTTGCCGCCGATGGCCGCTTTGCCGATATTCCCTGGGTTGTCGTTTCGATGGGCGCTGCCGGTTCGGTGGGCTTCCATGAGGGCCGTGCGTTCCGTGCCAAGACGCCCGCGATTGCGGCTGTGAACGCGACGGGTTCCGGCGACTCGACCATCGCCGGCTTTGCACATGCCATTGCTGCTGGTGCCGACGACGTCACGGTGCTCAAGACCGCCAATACCTGCGGCAAGCTCAACGCCATGGATCCCAAGACCGGCCACCTGGTCATGGACCGCTGGGACGAGATCTACAACAACGTTGTCGTGACTGAACTGTAGGGTTACGCGGTTTTACCAAACCGCGTAACGGCCCGACGCTGCACCTCAGGTTCCGCCGTTCTGCCGAACGGCGGACCGGCCG
>NZ_QSRV01000002.1:8563-51063 GCF_003437235.1 Collinsella sp. TF07-1 | reverse complement strand
GCCGGCGGGCGCCGTTGTCGTGTGGGTGTCTATGCTGTGCGGGCTGCCGTTGAGCGACCGGGTCTGTGCTCTACAGCGAGTCGATAAAGCGCTGCTGGGCGGCACGTCCCGCCTCGTCCCACTTAAAGACGCCGGCGTTGTCGAGCACGTGGCCAAACACCACGCCGACCTCCTCGTGCAGGATATCGATGGCGTTGTCGGCCGTAAGCTCGTCGGCGCGGCGGGCATAGACATCCTCGGCCCATGCGGCGTGGCTGCGGCAAAGGTCGTCGCCCTCGAGCGCGCCAGCAAGGTCGTAGCTGGCATCGGCCTTGGCTGCCAGCAAGTGCTCGCGGACAGCGCCGAGCTCGGGAACCAAGCGCGGCGGCAAAATGGCCAGGCCCATGACCTCGATCAGGCCGATGTTCTCCTTTTTAATATGGTGATACTCGGCATGCGGGTGGAATACGCCCAGCGGATGCTCATCGGTCGTGATGTTGCAGCGAAGCGCAAGATAGGCCTCGTAGATCTCGCCACCGGCGTTGCCGCGGGAGTCGACGCGGCGGATGACGGGCGTCACGGTGTTGTGCGCCACGCCATCCGCTGTGTGCGCGATGACGCCCACCGACTCATCGGTCCACTCGCGCCAGGCAAGGATAATCTTCTCGGCGGCGTCGAGCAGCTGGGCGCGGTCGTGCGAACGCAGTCGCAGCACCGAGAGCGGCCACTGCAACACGGTACCGCTGACCTGGTCAAAGCCGGGCACGCTAAACTGCGAGACCTCAGCGGCGTGCATCATGGGGAACTCGTGTGCGCCGCCCTGGAAGTGGTCGTGCGACAAGATCGAGCCGCCCACGATGGGCAGGTCGGCGTTGGAGCCAATAAAGTAGTGCGGGAACAGGTCCACAAAATCGAGCAGGCAGGTCAGACCCTTGCGGTCGACGTGCATCGGACGATGCTCGGAGCTCATAGCAATGCAGTGCTCGTTAAAGTACGCGTACGGGCTGTACTGGAAGCCCCAGCGCTCGCCGTCGAGCTGGATAGGGATAACTCGCAGGTTCTGACGGGCGGGATGGGCACCGCCGTCGGCTGCGGCGGAGCGTCCAGGGTAGCCCTCGTTCTCGATGCACAGCTGACAGGCGGGATACTTCTCGCTCGTGTTTTTGGCGGCACCGGCCGCGGCAATATCGCGCGGGTCCTTCTCAGGCTTGGACAGGTTGATGGTGATCTCCAGGTCGCCCCAGTTGGTGGGGGTGCTCCATTTGATATTGCGCGCGATGGCGGCGCGGCGCACGTAGCCGGCGTCGCAGCATAGACCGTAGAACCAGTCGGTTGCGGCGCGGGGCTCGTTGACACCAATGCGGCCGTTGAATTCCTCGTTTACAACCGAAGGCCTCGGCATCAGCACGCCCATGATGCGCATGGCGATGCGATCGCGGCCCGATGCCGTGTCCTCGGCGGCGCCGTTGGCAACGGCAGCCTCGGAAAGCGCGGCAAGCGTGCCTTCAAGGTCAAAGTTGGGGAGTGTATCGGGGTGCAAGAGCGAAATCTTCTCGGTCTTGAGCGCCCAGGCCATGTCGAGTGCGGGGCCCGTGGCGCCGATGCACTCCAGAATGGTGTTGTAGGCCCAGATGCGGTCGTCCTGTCCGATCATCGATCGGTGGATAGCATATTCGATGAGGCCCTGCGCAGCCTCGCGCGCGTCAGTCATTACAGCCATGCCGCGTAAGCCCCCTTGTCAGAAATTGCGTAGTGGCGGGCAGAGCCCTCGCCCAGCCAGCCGTTCATCTTGGCAATGAAGGTGTCGACCAGGTCGAGCGGCACGAAGGCCTGGATGGTGCCACCAAAGCCGCCGCCGTGGATGCGGACGGCGCCGCGGCCGTCGAGCACATGCTCGGCCAGTGCCAGGGCATACATCGAAGGCTGCTCGGAGCCCAGCTTGGCAACGACATTCTGCAGGTACATGGCAGAGCTGGCGCCGGACTCGCGCGTCAGGACCAGGAACTGATCGATGTCGCCGGCGTTGAGCGCTGCCCAGCGCTTGTCGACCAGGCCGTTTTCGTACCAGTAGTGAACGGCGCGCAGGCAGGCACGGTCGCCCAGCTTGGCGCGCAGCTCGGGGAGTTTGGCGTCAAAGTCCGCCACATTTACCTCGCACAGGCGCGCCTTGCCAAACTCGGCAGCGACGTCTTGCATCTCGCGTGGAACGGCGGCGTAGTCGTCGGTGGCGGCCACATGGTCGGCGCCAACCTTAACGAGCACGAGCGCATAGCCGTGATCCTCAAAGTTGAGTTCGAGCTTCTGGGTTTTAGGCTGAGCCTGGTCCTCAAAGTCCATGTAGGCAAGGCCGCCCAGGCACACAGCGGCCTGGTCCATCAGACCGCAGGGCTTACCATAGTAGTTGTTCTCGGTGCGCTGGCTCATCTGGGCGAGTGCGACGGGCTCGATGGCGGGTGCGCCCCAGAGGGTTTCCATGGCACGACCGTATGCGGCCTCGACAGCAGCAGAGCTGGAAAGGCCGCCGCCAGAGGGGACAGAGCAGGTGAAGGCGAAGTCGAAGCCCTGGGGCTCAACGTCCAGAGCAGCGATTTCGTGGGCCATGCCGCGGACGAGGCTCGCGGACGTGCCCTTCTCGGACGCTTGAATATCCAGCGTGTCGAGCGTGATCTCAAAGGCGGGGTAGCCCTCATCGGCAACGCGGACCTTGTTGGTGTCGGTTGCCACGGCGATGCCGTCAACGGCGACATCGAGCGAGCCGGCGATGACGTGGCCACCCTCGTGGTCGGTGTGGTTGCCACTGATCTCGGAACGGCCGGGCGCGTGCACGTAGAGCACCTGGCGGTCGCCGATGGGACCAAACTCCTCCTCAAACAGCTTGGTGAGCATGGCGAATGTCTTTTCGTCGGGGGTGGTCATGGGAGTCCTTTCCTTGGCGCGCACGGGTGAGTTTTGCGTCGTTATGAGTACGTTAACAACTTGAAGCGGCATGAACCAAGTGTTCTCGACACCGCACGTTACAGGCTATGTTAACGTACTCATAACACATCGCTTGTCACTTTTTGAGAATCTGGTAATCGGTAGAAATACAGCCGTGAACGGTACTGCCGTGTGGACTTATAAAGCAGAAGAGATTCAGATAGAAAAAGTAGAGTACGTTAACATGCGTCCGACGATAGCGGGCCTCGGCGCGGGGTGTATTTCTGTCCGGGCCGGCATGCACGCTATTCACATCTCGCAAGGGTGAAGGTGATCCTGTGGCAAGGCGCCCGTCCAACGATACCAGTTCGCGTCCGGTCTCCATGGCCGACGTCGCCCGCGCTGCCGGCGTTTCGCAGCAGACGGTTTCGCGCGTCGCCAACGGCTTGCCCAACGTTAACGAGCAGACGCGCCAGCGCGTGCAGGCCGCTATGCAAGAGCTCGGCTTTCGTCCGAGTTATGCCGGTCGCTCGCTGCGCGACGGCCGTTACCATTCGGTCGGCCTGTGCGTCAACGATGTCACCAAGTTTGGCAACCTCTCAATGATCGACGGCATCGCCAGCGCTGCTCGCGAGCATAATTGCGCTATCACGCTGGTCGAGATGTCCAAGACCGAGGAGTTTTCGCTTGCCGAGGCCACGCGTCGTATGGCGGCATTGCCGGTGGACGGCATCATCATCGGCATGAGTCGCATGGCACCCGATTTCGAGACGTTTGATCCACTGCCGGGCATTGGCACGGTCATCGTTACCATGTACGCGCACCCCCGGGTGACCACGGTCGATTCCGACCATTACGGCTGCTCGCTATTGCTTATGGATCACCTGTTTGAGCTGGGGCACGAGCAGATTCGCTATATCGGCGGCCCGTCGTTCTCGGTCGACGAGCAATTTCGTCGCGCCGGTTGGCAGGATGCGCTCGAGCGTAAACACATCGAGCCGGCAGAGCCGCTCGAGGGCGACTGGTCTGCCAACAGCGGCTACGAGGCCGGCAGGTACCTGGCCGAGCACGATCACACCATGACGGCGATCTATGCGGCAAACGATCAGATGGCAAATGGCGCGATTGCCGCGCTGCGTGATAGCGGCCTGCGCGTGCCCGAGGACGTGAGCGTGGTGGGCGTCGACGATTCGCTCGATGATTTTGTGGCACACAACGAGCTCACGACCGTGCGATTCGATCTACATCAGCGCGGACGCGAGGTGTTTGAGCATGCGGTTCCCGAGGCGGGTACGGCGGGCAAAAACGTTGCCATTCGTATTCCCGGTAAGCTCATCGTTCGACATAGTACGGCGGCACCGCGCGCATAGTTTTCGCAGGTCAACGGTAATATGTTGAACATCAATAACAATCGGTAAGGATGTCGGTAGATAGCTGTTGGGATGTAGCCGAGTGCTATGATAGACGGGCTCTTTTGTCTATCTAGGAGGCTTTGCCTGATGGAGATCACCAAGGATATCCGCTACATTGGCGTCGACGATCACGACATTGACCTGTTCGAGGGCCAGTACGACGTGTCCGAGAACGGTATGGCATATAACAGCTACGTTATCTTGGGCGACAAGATCGCTGTCGCCGATTCGGTCGACGGTGGCTTTGTCGACGAGTGGCTCGGCAACCTCGAGGCCGCGCTCGATGGCCGTACGCCCGACTACCTGGTTGTTCATCACATGGAGCCCGATCACTCCGCCGGTATCGCTGCCTTTATGGAGCGCTATCCCCAGGCACAGATTGTGGCCAGCGTGGGTGCTTTCCGCATGATGGTCAACTACTTTGGCACCGACTACCCCGAGCGTAAGATGGTCGTCAAAGATGGCGACGTGCTCGACCTGGGCGGCCACAGCCTGACGTTTGTCGGCGCCCCCAACGTTCACTGGCCCGAGGTACTCTTCTCCTACGAGTCCACCGATAAGGTGCTCTTTAGCGCCGACGGCTTTGGAAAGTTTGGCGCCAACGACATCGAGGACCCCGAGGGTTGGGCTTGCGAAGCGCGCCGCTACTACTTTGGCATCGTCGGTAAGTTCGGCAAGTTCGTGCAGGCCGTGCTCAAGAAGGCCGCCGATCTGGATATCCAGATCATCTGCCCGCTCCATGGTCCTGTGCTGACCGAGAACCTGGGCTACTACCTCGACACTTACAACACCTGGTCGAGCTACCAGCCCGAGGACGAGGGCATCACGATCGCCTATGCGAGTGTGTATGGCCATCTGAAGGCTGCCGTTGAGGAGCTCGCATCTGCGCTCGAGGCCCGCGGCCAGAAGGTCTCCGTCTTTGACTTGGCTCGCGACGATATGGCCGAGGCCGTTGAGGACGCGTTCCGCTATGACCGTCTGGTGCTCGCCTCCATTACCTATCAGGGCGAGATCTTCCCGTTCATGAGCACCTTTATCCACACGCTTGCCGGGCACGCCTATCAGAACCGTACGGTGGCACTCGTCGAGGCCGGCTCTTGGGCGCCCACCGCTGCCAAGGTTATGACCAAGGAACTCGAGGGCATGAAGGACATCACTCTGGCGCAGAACAAGGTGACCGTGCTGGGTTCGCTCAACGACGCCTCGCGCGCTCAGATCGAGGCCCTCGCCGACGAGCTTTCCAAGTAGCGATATTTCGCTTTTAACGAGCAAACCACCACAAAGGGGACAGGCACCTTTGTGGTGGTTTTTGTTTAAGCGCCGGCGATGACGAGATTTGGGCGGGCGTCGTCGACGATTTCGGCGATTGAGGCGGCGACGGCATGATCGGGGTCACGGTCCATCACGATGGCGTCGACGTCGGCGAGCTCGGCAAAGCGGTACATGCCACGTCCGTTGACCTTACTGGCGTCCATGAGGGCGACAGTTTGACGGGCGGCGCCGACCATAGCCGCTTTGGTCTCGGCCATCTGCGGAAAGTCGGTCGTAAAGCCGCAGCCGGGAACAAAAGCTCCAGGGCACATGACGGCAAGATCGGCGTAGACCATTTGGAGCGCCTGCATAGTGAGCGGTCCGTACAGATAACGATGGCCTTTGCGCAGCGCCCCGCCCGGCATGACGACATCGACTGAGGGCATGCTCTCGTCGATGTAATCGGCAATGGTAATGTCGGCCGTGATGACGGTGATACCGTTGCGCTGATCGAGGAGCCGGACGAACTCGAGCGCCGTGGTGCCCGAGTCGACGAGCAACGTGTCGCCGTCACCGACGAGCTCGATGGCGCTTTGCGCGATGGCCTGCTTGGCGGCGACGTTGACATTGATGCGGCGATCCTGCGTGGAGACGGTTAGGCGTTTGTGGAGCGACACAGCGCCGCCATGTGTACGGCGCAGCTTGCCTGCTTCGGCGAGCGCGTCCAGGTCGGCGCGGGCGGTGACGGAGGACACGCCAAAGGTCTGGGCGATTTCTGCTACCTGCACCGAGGCGTTATGCTCGAGCATTTCCATGATGGCGGCACGACGCTCATCGGCGAAGGCTCGGGTTGTTACATGGGCCATAGCTGCTCCATCCTCAACTGAAATTTGCAGGAATTGTGTTGAGTCCATTTTCGTTCATTTTCTTTTTGAGTAAGAAAACACCTTTCGATTACTTATCTTTTCTATAAAAGAAAGATGATTCGCTTGAAAACTGCAATGTTGTATAGAGGGATCCGGCGCGAATCCCTTCCGTTTGCTTTTCAAAAACGAGTGTCTTGACCTGTGTGCCGGTGATATCTCATACGTGCGACGCCGTCGATTTTCATACAATGGGCGCAGCAAAACGCAAGGTAATAGGCCTTGCGGACACGTACGCCCGATGTCCAGATGCGGGCGAGGGAGAGGAGCAAACGCTCATGGCACTTGTTACCACCGAAAAGATGCTCAAGGACGCTCAGGCCGGCCACTACGCTGTTGGCGCTTTCAACGTCGAGAACCTCGAGTTTGTTATGGCCGTTCTGGCCGCTGCCGAGGAGACCAAGTCCCCCGTCATCATGCAGACCACCCCGGGCACCATCAAGACCGCTGGTCTGGACTACTTCTACGGCATGGTCAAGGCTGCCGCCGAGCGCGCTTCCGTGCCCGTCGCTCTGCACCTCGATCACGGCGATGGCTATGACCGCTGCATGCAGGCTTTCCGCACGGGCTACACCTCTGTCATGATCGACGGTTCGCACGAGTCCTTCGAGGACAACATCGCCCTGACCAAGTCCGTCGCCGACGCTGGCCGCGCCATGGGCGTGCCCGTCGAGGCCGAGCTCGGTAAGGTTGGCGGCAAGGAGGACGACGGTCCCGCGGTTGAGGGCGAGAGCCCCTACACCGATCCTGCCGAGGCCAAGGAGTTCGTTGAGCGCACCGGCTGCACCTCGCTGGCCATTGGCGTTGGCACCAGCCACGGCGTTTACACGAGCGATCCGCATATCGAGCAGTCCGTGGTCAAGGCCATCCGCGACGCCGTCGACGTGCCGCTGGTTCTGCACGGCACCTCCGGTGTGCCCGATGAGCAGGTTGCCGAGGCTGTGAAGAACGGCATCTGCAAGGTTAACTACGCCACCGAGCTGCGTCAGGCCTACACCAAGGGCTTCATGGCCTACATGGCCGAGAACCCCGCCTGCTTCGATCCCAAGAAGCCGGCCAAGGAGGGCATGCGTGAGATCACCGAGCTGGTTAAGATCCGCATGACCAACCTCAACTCTGTGGGCAAAGCAGAGTAACAGCAAGGGTACTCCGACTCGCTACATATCCCGGGGAGGGACGAGGGCTTAGTTCCCCAATCGTCCTCGGGCATGCAAAAAGCCTCGCTGCGCACTTCGTGCGGCGAGGTTTTTTGCCCCCTGCGGAAAGATTGGGGAACTAAGCCCTCGTCCCTCCCAGGTTGACCTACTCGAGGTCGTCGCCCTTGTGGCGTTAGGGCGGAAAATAATAAGAAGCCTTCGCGCTGCGGAATGATTTTGGAAACTAAGTACGGGACCCGCCCAAACCGTCCTGCTCAATCGCCCTTGTGGCGTTGGGGCTGAAAGGGTGGGACGCGTGGGTTATTTGGTTGTTAGGGTTAGTAGGTCGTTGGGGGTTTTGAGGTTGTAGGTGGCGTTTGGGATATCTTGGTGTGATCCCCATGCTGCTCGGGCAAAACTGACCCCTGCCGAAGTTGCGCATTGTTCGTCGTAGACGGTGTCGCCAACGTAGACGACGTTGCCAGGATTCGCGCCCGTACGCCGGAGATATTCGAGCATGGGAGCGGGTGCGGGTTTATGTTCGGTTGTGTCTTCGACAAGGATGATGTGCTCAAAATACTTATCGAAACCAAGGGGTGCAATTTCTTTTGCGTATTCGTCGCGCGCACGTGAGGAGACGATGCCAAGTTTGCAGCCGCTATCGGCGAGTGTTGCGATGACTTCAAGCAAACCTGGAAACACGCTGATGGTGCTTTTAAAGCTGGCGGCAACTTGGCACCAGCGATCCAACGTTGCCTGCGAGTAGATTCCAAGTTTCTCAAGGGCATCCTTGCCGGGTATGCCGAGGGCAAATTCAAGCTCGTGTCGGGGGAGCGTTTTGCCGGTCTCTTCTTGGACAATCTGGACAAGCGATGATAGAACGCTTTCTTCTGTATCTGCCAATGTCCCATCAACGTCAAACACGATATAGTCAAAGTACTTCATATAGTAGCTCCTATCCGTTGTTTGCCTGCAAGTTTGATGCAGTGACAGAAGAAGGGCTAGCGGGATTTCTGTCTGGTACTATCGAGATTCTGCCTCGCTGCTCGATAGCTCGAAGGAGTGCATCCCATTTGTTCTTTAAATACCTGGCCAAGATGGCTTGCTGTTATAAATCCGCATTGGCGCGCGACTGTCTGTACCGTTCGCGTGGTGTGTGCCAAAAGTTCGCAAGCACGGTTTATGCGGTATGCGCGTAGATATGCCGCCGGGGTCGTTCCTGCACAAGTTTCGATAATGCGGTAACACTCTCTTTCGCTTACGCCGGCTGCAGATGCCATCTGGGGCACATCTATAGCGGCTGCATAGTTTGCGCGGATAAAGTCCAGGATTGCCTTGAACTGTACGTCGCGGCTGGTCATCCAAGAGGCGCCGTCGGAAGAAAAGAGCGGTTCGGTCTTGGCGTTAATCTGAATCCAGAGCTCTGACAAACTATTTCGAAGCGCCATCTCGTTCTGCGGCCGTTGAAGGTCGTGGCTAAAGGAGCTCTTCAGCAAATCGATAAAGGGCATATCGTCGGGATTGGTGGGCGACCATTTGAGCACATCGACGCCTCGACATTGAAGCAATGGGTTGATGTAGCGCTTTTGGAGACGTCCCGCGGGATCGCCGAGCATCGACGGCTGAAAGATATGCAGCATTTGAATGGCTGGTGCCGAATTGGGTGATTGCAGCGTGCTGTGCAAAACGCCGCCGTTGATAAAGCCGGCGGACCCTTCCTCAAAGCGTACGTGCTCATGAGCCGCGCGCGTTCGATAGTCAATCGCTCCCTGCTCCATGTAGAAAAGCTCAACTTCGGAATGCCAGTGCCAGGGGACGGAATTGCCCGGATAGCGAGCGAATTCTGCGCGTTCGGCAATATAGGGCCAGTCTTCGGCGGTCTCGGGAAACGCTTCCTCGCGTCCTCCGCGGTGCAATTCTATGTGATCCATGTTTCGCATGGCATCAGTATAAAGCGCGATGGGCTTAGATTGCTCTTGCCTGTTCGGGGAACGCCTTGTCTAGGGATGCTTGGAGCTTTTCGAAGGATGCTCGTAAGTTGAGGCTCTGATCGGCTGAGCGCTTGGTTTTTGTGGTGGGGGAGTCGAGGAGGCCGTTTCTCTGTGTCGGGGGGAAGGAGAAAAGGTTTGCATGATTTAGGGATGGCTGCTGTGCTGCGTCGTTGGAAGAATGCATGCTTATGCGGCCTCCTCGATGTCCACCAAAAGGTTGCGCTCGGGGTATGCTGCTAGGTCCCGTGCGTTGGCAGTATTATGCCGCGGCTGCTGCAAAGAAGCGCTAAAGAAAGGCTTAACCTGGTTTGGTGTTACGATGAAACCGCAGGTCAAGGCTATTGAGTAACACTTTTGAAAGGTTTTGAGCTTAAGGGCTTTCTAAGGTTTGTGGCGCGGATGTGGCTCGCCTGTGTGGGGCGTGTGGACGGCTCGTTCCTAGCGCTGCGGTGCGGCGGCGCGTACTTGTTCGATGACCTTTTCCATCGTGGCGTCGATGCGGTCTTTTTTGAGCTCGCATTCCCAGATGGTTATGGGCGTCCAGCCCATTTGAGTGAGCGCTGCCACGGCGGCGCGATCGCGTTCGACGTTGCGACGGAACTTTGCCTCCCAAAACTCAACGTTGCGCTTGGGCTGGCTCGGATTGCACTTGGGGCAGCGGTGCCAAAAGCAGCCGTTGACGAAGATGGCGATCTTGCGTCCGGGGAAGGCGATATCGGGCTTGCCGGGTACCTTCCATTCCAAACGATAGCCCGTAAGGCCCGCGGCGCGCAGGCGCTGGCGAACGAGCAGCTCGGGTTTGGTGTTCGCACGCTTGTTGCCCTTCATGGACTTTTTGATGGCGGCGCGACGGCGGACCAGTTCGCGCTCGTCAGCGGAGAGGTCCGAGGTATCGATGCCGTCGAGCAGGCCGGGCTTGGGACGCTTCTTGCTGCGGCGCTTAGGTGCGCGCTTGGGTTTGGTGGCGGGTTTGTCGGCTGTGTTGGGCACGGCGTCATCGGCGGAGCTTGTCTCGAGCCGGTCTTCCTTCAGCTCAATCAGGGCATCAATGAGCCCCTTGTCAGCGGGCATCCATTCCACCGTGGCAAGTGAGGTGCGTGGAATCCAGCGGATATCGAGCTGGCGGTCGTGCTTCTGGGGCTCATCGGATTCATCGGCGAGCGAGCAGTAGTAGCACTCCATGGAAAGATGAAAATCGGGGTAGTCATACTCAACGGTATAGAAATCGCGCAGGTTGGTGACTTTTACCTGCAGCTCTTCCATAAGTTCGCGTCGCACGGCGTCCTCGGGTGTCTCGCCGCGCATGAGCTTGCCGCCGGGAAACTCCCAAAGTCCCTGCATGTCGCCGTAGCCGCGCTGCACGGCAAGCAGCTCGTCAGATCCTTCCTTGCGAATGATCCCAGCGGCAACATGAACAGTCTTCAACAGGAGTCCTCTCTCAACATCAACACGTGACAGGGTAGCTACCCCTACCTTACACAACGGTAAGGCAAGCGTAAGCCATATCGATGGTAGCCGACTCATCTTCTTGCGACTATAGATGCCGTAGACTAATTGCAAGAAAGGACTCGGTATGCAAACCACGCACATGGCGACCCCGGTACTGGAGGTCGCGCATCTCGAAAAGGTATATGGAGCGCTGGGCAACGTGACCCGCGCGCTCAACGACGTCAGCTTTACGGTCAACCGCGGCGAATTTGTTGGCATCATGGGCGCTTCGGGCTCGGGCAAGTCGACGTTGCTCAACTGCGTGTCGACCATTGATAGCGCCACGAGTGGCACGATCCGCATCAACGGGCAGGACGTGACGCGCATGAAGCAGGCTAAGCTTTCGCAGTTCCGCCGCGAGGAGCTCGGCTTTATCTTCCAGGACTCCAACCTGCTCGATACGCTTACGGCACGCGAGAACATCGCCCTGCCGCTCACCATCGCCCGCACAAACTCGGCAGAGATCTCGACCCGCGTGCAGGATGTGGCAGCGCGCCTCTCCATCAGTCAGGTGCTCGACAAGTATCCCTACCAGATGTCCGGCGGTCAGCAGCAGCGCGTTGCCGCGGCTCGCGCGCTCGTCACCGACCCCACCATGATCATGGCCGACGAGCCCACCGGCGCCCTCGATTCTAAAAGCGCTCGTCTGCTGCTCGAGAGCCTGGAGGCCCTAAACCGCCGCCTACGCGCCACGGTGCTCATGGTCACGCACGACAGCTTTGCCGCCAGCTACACGAGCCGTGTGCTGTTTATCCGCGACGGCAAGATCTTCACCGAGCTGCGCCGCGGCGACACCGACCGCCGAGAGTTCTTCGACCGCATTATGGAGGTCGTTGCCATGATGGGCGGTGAGGGCTCCGATGCTCTGTAAACTCGCTTGGGGCAACGTCCGCCGTGCCGGCCGCGACTACCTCGTCTACCTTTTGACGCTCACCCTGGGCGTCACGGTCTTCTATGCCTTTAACACCATCTCGATGCAGGTCGACATCGCCGGCATCGATGAAGAGGGCTTGGCGCAGGTTATGGGCAGCATGCTCGGCGACCTGACGTACTTTTTGGCCGGTGTCATGGCCTTTTTGATGGTGTACGCCAATAACTTCATCATGAAACGCCGCAAAAAGGAGTTTGGCCTGTACCAGGTGCTCGGCATGGGGCGCGGGCGCGTCGCCACGATCATGGCGCTCGAGACGGTGATCGTCTCGGTGGTGGCCTTTGTCGCCGGCATTGTGCTGGGTGTGGGACTCTCCCAGCTCATGACGTTCTTTACGGCCTCGCTCTTTAAGACACAGATCGCCAATTTCCACTTCTTTTTCTCGGTGCATGCGTTCAATCTGACCCTTGCCTGCATGCTCGTAATGTTTGTGCTCACGCTACTGCTGAACCTTCGCGCCGTGCGTCGTACCAAACTCATCGAGCTTATGGGTGCCGAGCGTCGCAACGAGAGCATCAAGACACGCAACCCCTGGATCGCGATTGCCATCTTTGTCGTGGGCGTGGTGCTGGTGGGCGTGGCCTATTACCGCCTGCTGCGCGACGGGTTCCCGCTAACTGCGACGGACAGCAAGCTGCAAGAGGCCATGAGCCAGTTTGGCATTACGACCGCTATGGTTACAGTGGGCACCTTTGCGCTGTTCTGGGGACTCTCGGGCATGCTCATCAAGCTGCTGCAGAGCCTGCGCAGCGTGTATTGGCGCGGCCTCAACATGTTTACCGTGCGCCAGCTTGCGGCCAAGGTCAACACGGTGTGCTTTTCGATGGGCGTTATCGCGATGATCCTGTTTCTGGCCATTACCTCGGTGGCCTGCGGCATGTCGATCGCCAACGTGATGAACGAGAACCTGGAGCGCTATACGCCGGCGGATATGTCGCAGACGTATATCTATTACGCGTCCGATAGGCTCGACTACTACAAGAAGTATGTCAATCCTTCCGAGGCCGATCGCATGGTGCTGGCAGACGCAACGGTCGATTTGTACTCTGCATGGCACGGTGACCGTATCGATCCCGATAACGTTGCGGAAAGTATCAAGGGCAAGTCGGCAGATAATGGCAACGAGGCCGGAAAGAAGGTCAATATCGCCGATGTTGCCGGCGAGCATGTGCAGATTGATTCGTATCTGAGCTATACGCTTGGCGGCTCGGATCCTTCGGTGACGGCGGGCGAGATGTGCAAGGCCATGGGCGAAAAGCTCCCCAAGGCGCTCGAGGGTAGCAATGCCGATGATATGGGCCTGTTTGTGACGCCGGCGAGCCAGTACAACAAACTGCGCCAGATGATGGGCGAGGAGCCGGTGAACATTGGCCGCGACCAGTACTTGCTTACGTGCGATATGGGCGGCGAGTTGGGCGACCTGTACACCAAGTACATGGCTGGGGGCCATACCCTCACCTTGGGCGGACATGAGCTCAAGCCCGCAGCCGATAAGTCGGACGAGGACACGGCTGCCATCGCCAACTCGGCACTCGGCAGCAATCCCGGTACCGTGGTCGTAGCCGACGAGCTGCTGTCCCAGCTTAACCTGCAGCCGTATTCCAGTAATCTGCTCGTTAACTACAAGCAGGGGATGGATGTGACCAAGGCAGACGAGAGCATTAAATACACCATGCTCGACAATCTGCTCGTTGACGGCAAGGAGCCGGGGTCGTGGGGAATCTTCATGACACGCTCCGAGATCTATACGCAGGCGGCGCAGATGAACGGCATGATTAGCTATCTAGCCATCTATATTGGCTTTGTACTGGTCGTTGCATGTGCGGCAATTCTGTCGATCCAGCAGCTCTCCAATGTGGCCGACGGAAGCCGCAGCTATCGCGTGCTGGCGCAGATCGGCTGTGACGACCGCCAGATTCGCCATTCGGTGATGGCGCAGCAAGCGGTGTTCTTCCTGTTCCCGCTGACAGTGGGTCTGGCGCACTCCTTTGTGGCGCTCAAGGTGATCATCGAGCTGGTGAGCACGTTTGGCAACATGAGCATCGGCGGCACGGTGGGCCTCACATGTGCGATTTTCCTGGCAGCCTATGGCGGCTATTTCCTGGTGACCTACCTCATGAGCACCGGCATGGTGCGAGCCGCCATCGCCACCCGCTACAGCGAGTAGCAAGCGGGCAAAACCGTCGCAAAACCAACGCAAACAACCGCCGCGGAGGGAGTCGGCCCCCTTCCGCGGCGGTTTTTTTGTCTATCGGATGCCTCTCAGATGCAAGTGAGTAGACTTTTTTGGATCTGTCGAGCACACCACGACAAGTGCTCAATAAAACCGCAGGTCAGCGCTGTGGCGATTCGGGGTGTGCTCGGCCTCCTGCAAAAAGTCTACTCACTTGGTTTTGGCTGCTAGAAGACCGCCGTGAGGGAAGGCAACTTCCTCGCGGCGGTTGGCGTTCGCCCAGATAAAACCTGCCAAAACAAACCTGTCCCTTTTTAGCAGGTTATCGCTTCCAAAAGTGGAGGATCAGCGTGGTGCCTTTTGGTGGAGGGGGGATATTGATTAATTCGGGTAACATTTTTTTAACGCCGGGAACGATGTTAAAATACCCAAAATGCTATCTAGGAGCTTTGATTTTATGGCAACCGAGGCAGCTACCCTGCAAAACGTGACGCGCTCGTTCCTCTGGCATTCAATTATGTTGTTTATAGGGGCGGCTGGTCTGTATTGTGTGGCGCCAAGTATTTATACGGGCCTTTCTGGCACCGTTCTTATCGGTCTGCATCTGTTTTCGGGCTTCTGTGTGGGCCTCATCTCTCGCCCTGTGAGACCGGGTATTTCCAAAAGGCTTTTTGGACTTATGCTCGTAGACATTGCACTTCTTGTGATGTACACGATATCTCTTAATGTCTTTCATCAATTTCATGTTGTGGTTTCGGCGCTCGCGTTCATTTTGTTGTTACTAGCCCCCTTGCTTGTCGCTTGCTGTTCTTGGGTGCTTGGCGGTGAATTCGCAAACATACGTGCGGGATTAAAGGGGAAACATGTGGCCGATGGCTCTGCTCTCCACGGGTATCCTGAGCTCGCACTTTACAGCCCCGTTGTGCTCTTGATTGCTTTGCTTGTTGGCCTTCAGTTTCTTCTCGTCCCGTTGATGGACTCCATCGGTTCTTTCCTTTCCGTTAACGCCGAGATGGGGGTTGCTGCCTCGCTCGTCGAACCTCTTGCGTTTGGTAATGCCGCCGTTATTCTCGATACGGATTGTTTGTTTTCGCGCAATATAAACATCGGGGCTGTGCTCCTGAGCTTTGGTGGGCATCAAGAGATCGTATTGCTTCTGGTTACCGTTTTGGGCAGTATCCTTGCCAGGGCCATAACGCGATTTTTCCCCGACTTAACGAGCGCTTTTTCTGCGGCCGCCAAATTAGGAGGAAAACACTCTGCAGTTGCCGATATCCTTACGGCTTCGGGTTTTTCTCAAAGGGAGTCCGCGGTTTTCTCTATGAGGATAGAGGGAAAAACGTACGAGGAGATTGCTTCTGCCTTGGACATTTCCCCGTCTACTGCCCGTACCTATTTGTCGCGGGCCTTGACTAAAACCGGATATAAAAACATTTCAGAGGCGACGGCTGGACTTCTCTTGTCAAAGGATGCGTGGCATCTTGACGCAACAAAAGGCCATGATCACCGTTCAGAATCGCTGGGGTCCTCATCGTTCAATCAGAACTGCAGGATAGTCTTCGTCTGCTTCCTGTTTATGTATGCGTCTGGAATGGGCATCGAGGAAATCCTCGTATGCTTCGGCTTTGAGCATGATGCGATAATCCTATCGATAGCTATAGTGCTTGTGGCCCTGTGTTGCCGTGCGGCTATACGGTGGATGTCTGAAATGCACTTGTGCCTTTCGCCTGAACTCACCCTTTCTTCGGTGTCTGTGGGTGCTGGAGCAGCGTTCTGGGTTCACGATGTGGTAAGTCGACTGTACATTTTCTTTGAGTCCGTTGGGAGCGGTGAGGCCGTTGGCGGCCTTATGCCTGCCTTACGCGTGACTGCGTTCCTTGTCGTACTTATCCTTATGGCTAATTCGCTGCTATTCTTGCGTTCGAAAGATACGGTTCGGGTGGGTGATCGACGCGATACCGTGCGTGAGGCCTTCTTGAGGCTTGGTTTCACGCCGCTTTATGCCGATATCATGACATGCGTTTTTGATGGCAATAGAACCACCGAGATTTGCGCACATCTTAACGTTGCTCGGGGAACCGTCAAAGAGGCCAAGAGCAAGAGCTATGCCTTGCTTGGAGTTCACTCGGAGCGTGAACTTAGAGATAGGGTTTTTAGTCTTATGGCAGATGTTATAGAAAATAGCAGGTAGAAGCCTGTAGACAAATAAGATTGTAAATCCATCCTACACGTCTACAGACAGTTCTGACGATGAAGGCGATACTTCCGGACAACGGGTCCGACGACTCGTGTGTTGCGAACCGGAGGTGCTTGCTGTGAAGACCTGTGATTGCCTCACATATGTACGGCTTAATTTAGAAGTTCTTGCGCGCAACCGGGGAATTATGTTGCTGACGGCGCTGCTCGCGCTCGTATTCTGCATCCCGGTATTTCTATCCGTTCCAACGGGAGCAGATTATCTATATGGTAGAGCTTCCATCGAAGACCAGAGAGCCCTTTTGGTCTCTCAAGTCTCTGACGGCGTTTATGACACTGCCCCACAGGAGCTCAACAGCATCATTGCCGACGAAAGGGCGTGCCTTGATCGGGCGCTTGAAAGCAAGGCGGACTCCAGAGAGTATTACGATGCGATTGCCGATTACGACAATCTATTGCTCAAGGAATACCGACTCGGTTATTTGAATGGTGTTGATTCGGAGTTATCGCTTGAAGCCCAAGAACGTCTTCCCCGAGCCATATCGATGCTGGCCCATCCGGAATCGTACGACTCAACAACAAAAATGCCCGGGATGATCCTTCTCGCATATTATTGCGGCGCTGTTCCTGCAATAGCGTGGCTTTTGGTCCCGGTCCTCGTCCTCTATATGTCGCTTGAGGGGGATGGAAAGCGGTTCTACGATCGAGCGTTGTTGTCAAAGTTAGAGATGAATGCATGCCGCGTTCTCGTCTCTGGTATTGCATCGATGCTGGTTTTGGTTCTGGCGTTGGCTCCCTGTTTTGTATTGGCAACGGTGTTTAACGGTGTAGGTCAGACAGAGTACCCAGTCGTATTCATTCAGTATGGTGACGTAGTCGAAAGAACTGTGTTAGTTCAGCTAGGGCTATTTGCCGTCTTTGAAGCTGTGCTGTCGATGATGTTTGCTTGCTTGGGCGTGTGCGTGTACGCCGGAAGCAGAAACAGGGCCATTTCGTCCATGGTGATCGCTCTTGTGGGGGGCATAAGCCAGCTTCCGTTTTATGCGAGCAAAGATGCTCCATGGCATGCGTTGCTGCCGTATATGGTGTCGAGCTATTCTGCCTCTTCGTTTGCGCTCGGCGGCGCATCTTACGCCAATGGAGCGGAGGTATCTCTCGTTCCTGAAGCCAGTGCATCGCACTGCCTCTTTGCCGTGATGGGCGCGTTTGCTGTTTGCGCGTTGGGGGTCATTTCGTTTTCGCGTCTAAAAAGCAAGAATCGCTGGGCCTGGAACCATATTCGCCCGGATAGTTTGGGCGAGAAAAGCTTGCTCTCTCTGTCGCTGGATGCGTTGACGGTTGGAAAAAACCAGCTGGTAAAGGGATTGCAGTTTGATATGCCCGCTGGCCAGATATGGGGTCTTGTCGCGCCAAATGGACATGGCAAGACTACGCTACTGAATACTCTTTGGGGAGATGCTGGGCCATCAGTGCGCGTGTCAGGTTCTCTCTGTTTTCATGCAAAAGTATGCGTCGACCGTGAGGAAATGAGAAAGGTATTCTTTTTGGTTCCGAATAGGCCGTCGCTATTGATTCCATACATGACCGTCGCTTTTCATCTCGACCGATGCAGGAGAATTTGGCATTCACCTCGCACTTTGGACCAAGTGCTTGATCGCTTTGACTTGACTGGGTTGAAGAATACGCCCGTATCTAGGCTGTCTGATGGAAATAGACAATTACTTAATGTCGCGATGGCGTATATGTCCTATTGCGAAGTCGTCCTTTTGGATGAGCCCATGAATGCACTTGATGTGAGACACGTTGCGATTGTTTCGAATGCTCTTAGAGATGAAGCGGGTAGAGGAGCACATGTCATTATCTCTTCTCATCTTATCGGAAACCTCGAATCGCTCTGCGATGCCTCCGTATTGCTCACAGGGGATGACTCGCGTGTCGTTACCAGAGAAATGGGAGGTGATTCGAAGTGGATCGGTAATGTATACGCGCAGCTTTTCAAGACGAACGACAGTAAAACTAGGAAAGGAAGATAACCATGAAACGCAATGTACGAAGAACTTTGTGAAGGCAATGTTCGCATGTTTTATGCTTACCCTGTCGATGGTCACAATTCCCGTTTGTGCGACGGCGAAACCAGATGCAGGTTCTGTCGCGCCTTGTCGTCTTGTGACAGCGGACGTCTTGGACACTTACAAGTCGTTCTCCACTGCGAACCACCCGAGCGAGAATGTTGATTGTTTCGACCAGACATACAAGAGGCTGTCTTTCAAAACTTCGTATTCTCGTACGGGGCAAACGATTCTCTATACGGGTGCCGCGTTAAGCCCACGCGGCAACGGGATGCCCGGGTTTGAGACAAAATATCAGTGCACATATCGTACCTGGTAGACAACTCTAGGATCGGATCTCTCCGAATAACTTTGTGGCGGACTTGTTTAACGCTACCGCTCCTTCGTTTATCTCAATCTGTAACATCTGACTGGCAAAAACGCTTCTACCTGTTACAGATTGAGATTAGTCGACGCGCGTTCTGTAACTCGTCTCGATCTGTAACAGTAAGACGGCGATTTGGTCTCCATATGTTACAGATTGAGACGAAAGAAAGCGTGAGCTAGAAAACCGCCGCGAGGGAAAGTAGCTCCCTCGCGGCGGTTTTTGGCGTTTACCCAGATAAAACCTGCCAAAATAAACCTGTCCCTTTTTGGCAGGTTATCGCTTCCAAAAGTGGAGGATGAGCGTCGTGCGGTTTTGCTGTTCGGTTTTGACCAGGATGTTGTGGATGTGGGTCTTGACGGTGCCCACGGCAAGGAAGAGCTCGTCAGCGATCTCTTGGTTCGATTTGCCCAGTACGACCAGACGCATAACTTCGGTCTCACGGTTGGAGAGCTTGTAGGCGTTGCGATAGAAGGGCATCTGCTCTTCGATGTGTCGATCAAGATCGCTGACGTTCTTTTCCTCGGGCGCCTCCTGCATGCGAATCGAAAGCACGTGATAGGCGTAGATAATGAGCAGGATCGCAAAGTAACACGCAAAGATGTTCTCGCTAAAGTTGCGCTCGGATAGGTACAGCTGCAGCCAGGAGGGCGCCAAGCTCATGGGGACCACCAGAATGTTGTAGAAATCCTCGGCAACGATGCAACCGACCAGAATAGCGCCGATAATCAGGTGCTTTCGTTGGTTGTTAACGCGTGCCTTCAGCTCGACTTGTGTGCTCTTGCGTGCCGTCCAAAAGATATATAGCCCCACGAAAACAAGGAATACCTGACGCATCGTGTAGTAGAGCCATTGATGAATGGGGCCGTAGGGGACAGCGACGATAATCAGCAGCTCGCTCAGCAAGAACGTTGCGACGGGAATGACAAACTGCTTTTTTGAATGCTTGTCGAGCAAATCCATGGCAATGAGCCAAATAAAAGCCTGCGAAGCGGTCGCCACAAAGGTCCGCAACACAGGCATGGTAATTGAGTAATAGTCGCTGGCTGGAAAACTCTGGTTTTGCAGCGTGTATTCAAAAAAGAAAATCTCGGTCATCTCGATGGCATAGCAGATAAATACGCCGCTGCCATAGATAAAGAAGCGTCGACGGGACGAGGCATAGGCGGCAAGCGAGAGCACCGCCGTCACAATACAGATCACGAGTATCGCTAGGGTATAGAAGAACATCAGGGTGTTCATCTGTCACCGTCCCATCTCATTTATTCTATGGCCGAGTTCTGTATACCTTGTGGGATATAGACGTCTCAACCCTTCGTTTCATTGTGGATTAGGCGCCGAGATACAGCATAGCCGTATACCGTTCGTGGTTCTAGATGGTAAACCCCCTGTAAACTCTTGACCTGCGGGTTTATATTGGTTTAGAGGGGGTGTAACTCCGTGAACGGTCTTTAATCCCGAATAAACTAGGTAAAAATTGCATACGGGTGAATGATGGTCTTGTCAACACGAGGCGTGATGTTCGAGCGCCTCATAGTAATAGTCGGCAAGACCGGCGGAAAGGAAATCGACATGGCACTGCCTAAGGATTTCATCGACACCAACGACTTCACCAAAGAGCAGATCCTGGCTATCGAGGATCTTGGCCTGGCAATGAAGAAGGCCATCAAGGTTGACGGTTATTATCCGCACCTGCTCCGCAACAAGAGCCTTGGCATGATCTTCCAGCAGGTCTCCACCCGCACTCGTCTTTCCTTCGAGACCGCTATGACCGACCTCGGCGGCCATGCTCAGTTCTATGGCCCTGGCACCATCCAGCTCGGCGGCCACGAGTCCCTGGGCGACACCGCTCGCGTTATGGGCTCGCTGCTCGACATCATGATGGCTCGCGTTGACCGTCACAAGGACGTCGTCGGCCTCGCCGAGGGCTCCGCTGTGCCCGTCATCAACGGCATGTCCGAGTTCAACCATCCCACGCAGGAGATGGGCGACCTCATGACCATGCTCGAGAACCTCCCCGAGGGCAAGAAGATCGAGGACTGCACTCTGGCCTTCATCGGCGACGCCACCCAGGTCTGCGTCTCCCTCATGTTCATCGCTTCCAAGGTCGGCATGAAGTTTGTCCAGTTTGGACCTAAGGGCCACCAGATCCCCGACGGCGGCCTGCACGTTGGCACCGTCGAGGAGCGCGCCGAGTTCGGCAAGCAGATGATGGCCATCGCCGAGGAGAATTGCAAGGTCTCCGGCGGCTCGGTCGTCATCTCCGACGACATCGAGTGCATCAAGGGCGCCGACTTCATCTACACCGACGTGTGGTATGGCCTGTACGACGAGGAGGTCTCGGGCGAGAACTACATGGACGTGTTCTATCCCAAGTATCAGGTCACCATGGACATGATGAACTTCGCCGGCCCCAACTCCAAGTTCATGCACTGCCTGCCGGCCACCCGCAACGAGGAGGTCGTCGACGAGGTCATGGACGATCCCGAGCGCTCCCTGTGCTGGGTCGAGGCCGAGAACCGCAAGCACTCCATCCGTGCTCTCCTTGCCGCCCTGGGCAAGCGCACCCCGCTCAACGACGAGGGTGTCGAGTACTCCGCCAAGGCTGAGCTCCACGCCGCTCTCGAGGCTCTCGAGCAGCTCTAAGCCTCAAGGCTTCTAAAAGCACGTTTGCGGGCGGCGGATGCTCGTCTCCTGTCGCCCGCTCACCGAGGCCCAAGCAATTGCCTTAATACCTTAGGGCCTCGGATCTGTCCAAGACTGAGCGAAGGAGCTCATCATGAGCGACGGAAAGAAAAAGCTTTCCTTCTTGACGGTCATTTCGACCATCATCTGCGTCGTCTTCGTTTGCGAGGCCGCCGCTCCTGCTGCTGCCATTGGCAACCAGCAGTTCTTCTGGTGGATCTTCCTGATCCTGACCTTCCTGCTTCCCTACGGCATGGTTGTCGCCGAGCTCGGTACCACCTATGACGGCGAGGGCGGCATTTACGACTGGGTACGCGATGGCCTGGGCGACAAATGGGGCGCCCGCATCTCGTACTACTACTGGGTCAACTACCCGCTGTGGATCGCCTCGCTGGCTACCATGTTCCCCGACATTTTGGGCATGGTCTTTGGCGTCGAGTTCAACTTGATCGCCAAGATGGGTATCGATCTTGCCTTTGTGTGGATCGTCTACCTCATGGGCCGCTCCAAGGCGGCCGACTCCGAGTGGGTCCTTAACGGTGGCGCCATCATCAAGGTCGCCGTCGCCGTTATCGTTGGCGCTTTGGGCATTTGGTATGCCATGGAGAACGGTTTTGCGAACGACATGTCCGCTGCCACCTTCCTGCCCGAGCTCACCAACACCAACGCTCTCGGCTACCTGTCGATCATCATCTTTAACTTCATGGGCTTCGAGGTCATCTGCACCATGACCGACGACATGGCCGATCCCGCTCGCGATATCCCCAAGGCTATCATCGTCGGTGGCCTGTCCATCGCCGTGATCTACCTGTTCGCTGGCTTTGGCATCGGCGCCGCCGTGCCGGCCGACTCCATCGATCCCGACTACGGCATGATCGTCGCAGTCCAGACCATGGTGGGCGACTCCATGATCTTTAAGGTCATCTGCATCGCCTTCCTGATCACCCTGTTCGCCAACATGGCCGCTTGGTCCTTCGGCGTTAACTCCGTTGCTCGCTACGCTGCCGAGCACGGCAACATGCCCAAGGTCTTCGCCTCGATGATTTCGGATGACGACATGCCCAACGGCGCCAACCTGGTCAACGCCGTCGTTGCCTCCCTGGTGCTGTGCCTGCAGCTCGTTCCCATCGACGCCATCTCCAACGGCGTCTTCTGGATGCTCTTCGGCACCTCCGTCGTCTTCCTGCTGCTGACCTACATCCCGATGTTCCCGGCGTTCCTCAACCTTCGCAAGAACGACCCCGACCGCGAGCGCATCTTCACGTTCCCGTTTAAGGGTGCCATGATGAAGGTCATGCTGGCCATCCCTTGCATCGAGCTGATCCTGGCCATCGTTGCAACGCTGGTGCCGCTCTCTGCCGCTGAAATTGGCGACAAGCTCCCGATGATCGTTATCTTCATCGTGCTTCTGCTCATCGGCGAGGTTGTCCGCGTCGTCAGCGCTAAGGGCCGCGAGACCGAGTACAAGGGCCTCACTCCCGAGCTGGCAGCTCAGCGTCTCGCTGAGGAGGCTGCCGAGGCCGAGGAGAACTAGAGCTCCCGGATTCGGGGCTCCAACCTTCCAATTGTCTAACCATTCCTTGGGGCGGGTGCGAGCGATAGCTCCGGTAACCACCGCCCGCCCCAACCTCTCTCTTTCGTATCCTTCGTGCGTTTTGTCTCCACGCACTTGGTTACGTTGCCGCTCGTCGGTGCGGCTCCGTGAAAACCGGCACCGGGCGCCCCGACCTTTGCCGGGGGACGGGCGCCCACTATCTCTTGGTTTTAGGCTGCGGGTAATCCGCCCGCGGCAAACGATCGTTCGATTTGGAGGAAATCTTATGCGTACGATCACCGAGTCCGAGTCCACCCCCAAGGCCGACGGCTTCTTTATGCCCGCCGAGTTCGCCCCGCAGGATCGCGTGTGGATGGGCTGGCCCCACCGCACCGACACCTGGGCCCACGGCGCCAAGCCGGCTCAGAAGCAGTATGCCGCCATCGCCCGCGCCATCTCCGAGTTCACCCCGGTCTATATGTGCGCCAACCAGGTCGACTATGCCAACTGCAAGGCCGTCTTCGAGAACGACGAGAACGTCACCGTTATCGAGATGACCACCGACGACGCTTGGTTCCGCGACACTGCCGCCACCTACGTCATCAACGGCAAGGGTGAGAAGCGTGCCAACCACTGGCACTTCAACGCCTACGGCGGTCTCGTCGATGGCCTCTATTTCCCGTGGGACAAGGACGAGCAGATCGCCCTTAAGATGGCTGAGCTCTCCGGCTGCCGTCGCTACCGTCCCGATGACATGATTCTCGAGGGCGGCTCCATCACCGTCGACGGCGAGGGCACCCTTGTCGTGACCGACCAGTGCCTGCTTTCCCCGGGCCGCACCTGCTCTGCGGTGCTCGAGGAGGAAGAGGATCCCGAGTCCATCTGGCCCAAGTTCCACAAGAAGTTTGAGCCCTGGAGCGAGGAGCTTCGCGCCTACATGGACGAGCACCTCAAGGATTACCTGGGTGTCGAGAAGGTCATCTGGGTCAAGGAGGGCATCGACCCCGAGGAGACCAACGGCCACATCGACGACGTCGCCACGTTCATCGCCCCGGGCGTCATGGCCTGCATCTGGACCGACGATCCCGAGTATCCGTTCTACGAGCAGTGCCACGCTGCCTACGAGACCCTCTCCAACGCCGTTGACGCCAAGGGCCGCAAGATGAAGGTCTACAAGCTCTGCATGCCCGTGAACCCGCTGTTCATGGACCAGGCTTCCTGCGACACCATCGACGCCGACGAGAACGCCGAGCCGCGCGTTCCCGACGAGCCGCTGATCGCCTCCTACATGAACTACCTGGTCACCAACCACGGCGTTATCGTCCCGCAGTACGGCGACGAGAACGACCAGCTGGCCGTCGACACGCTCCAGAAGATCTACGACGAGGTCTGGGGCGAGGGCGTCTACAAGTGCGTCGGCGTCCAGTCCGAGCAGGTCGTCTTCGGTGGCGGCAACATCCACTGCATTACCCAGCAGGAGCCCTCGGCGTAACTCAGGCACGCCACCTTGGCGTTCACTCGTCGCTTACGTAGCGTCAGTACGCTACGCTCCTCGTTCGCGCCAATCTGGCGCACCTGAGCACGCCGAGTAAACGTCTGACTTTCCGAGCCGTGATGCTTCGGGAACCCAGCCGATCAATCGGACGGTCGGTGAATCGGACCATCTCGGGGCATTGATGGTCGGTTTATTCGATGTCTTGGTCGGTTGGGTTTTTCTTTGGGCACTCCGTTGCCTCCACTTCGGAGTGCCCTTTTCTTTGATTGAGTACGCGTCTGGCCTGGGATTTTTTGCGGGTTAGGCCAATTGTTCGCTTGAATTTCCCAGGTCAGACGCGTCTTCAATTGCCGAAAGTTATCGGTCGTGAACGCGGCCGTTTTGATCGGAGTATCTATGTACCAGCGTATCGTTATCTACACGCGCCTGTTCCGCGAGCGTTGGTCCAACAAATGCATCCTCTCCTCTCTCTGGGATGGCACCTGCACCGGTGACGCGGCCTGCAACCCTACCTTGGGCTGCGCCTTCGGTACAGATGCCATCCTTTTTGCTGTAGGGGGCGCGCGCCATGGCAGGTAAAAAGTTCTCCCTGATCGAGGTCATCCTTTCGGTTATCTGCGTCGTGTTTACCATCGAGGCGGCGGCTCCGGCATCTGCCATGGGTAACGTACAGTTCTTCTGGTGGATTTTCCTTATCATTACGTTTTTGCTTCCCTATGGTCTGGTGGTGGCCGAGCTGGGTACGGCGTTTGATTCCGAGGGCGGCCTGTACGATTGGGTTCGCTTGGGCCTGGGCGACCGTTGGGGCGCCCGTTGCTCTTGGTGCTACTGGGTTAGCTTTCCGCTGTGGGTGGCAAGTATCGCCTGCATGTTCCCCAGTGTCATTAATGCGGTGTGGGGTATCGAGTTTTCACTCGGGATCCGAATTGCCATCGAGATTGCCTTTGTGTGGGGCGTCACGGTCATGGCAATGCAGCCGGTGGCGGAGGCCGATTGGGTTATGGACGGCGGCGCCGTCATCAAGGTGCTCATTACCGCTGCGGTGGGAATCGTCGGCATTTGGTTTGCCTGCAATAACGGCTTTGCCAACGACATGTCGTTTAAGACCTTCATTCCAGATCTGGGCGACACCAATTCGTTGACGTACCTATCGATTATCCTGTTCAACTTTATGGGCTTCGAAGTGGTCGCGACCTTTGCCAGCACGATGAAGAACCCGTCGCGTGATATCCCCAAGGCGGTTATTGCCGGTGGCGTGGCCATTGCGGCGATCTACATCATCTGTGGCATTGGCATTGGAGCCGCGGTTCCCACCGAGCAGCTTTCACTCGATTCGGGCATTGTGGACGCAGTCGCCGCTATGGTGGGGCGCACCCACCCGCTGACGATGGTCGTGGGCGTGGCCTTTTTGGTGACGCTGTTCGCCAATATGATCTGCTGGAGCTTTGGCGTCAACAACGTAGCGAGCTATGCCGCACGTCACGGCAACATGCCGCGCCCCTTTGCGCTGGTGTCCAAAAAGACCGGCATGCCCAACGGCTCGGCGCTCATTAACGGCTGTTTTGCCAGTCTGGTGCTGCTGCTCCAGATTCCGCTGGGTGAGGGTTCCGACGTCTTTTGGGTCTTCTTCTCGATGAACGTCGTCTTTCTGCTCATGAGCTATATTCCCATGTTCCCAGCGTTTTGGCGTCTGCGCAAGCACGATAATCGCTCGCGTGTGTTCCGTGCGCCTTTCGAGGGCAAGGTGCTCGCGGTGGCGCTTGCGATTCCCGTGGTGGAGCTCGTGCTTTCGATTGTTGCTACGATTGTGCCGCTCAACAGCTCACCTGCCGAGATGGCAAAGTTGCCGATTCTCGCGGGCGTAGTGATTGGCCTGTTATTGGGCGAGGTTTCGCGCCTCATATCGCGCCGCGGCCGAAGCGTCGACAATCCCGGCGTTGGTGCACGGGGGTCAGGTTACTTTGCACCAAAACAGTAAGCGCCGCGAGTTACGCAGCGCTTGGTGCATCTTGGATTACTGTTCGCGGTGCTCGGGATCGGAAACGAGCTTAGGCGCAAAGTAGGGGACGTGGCCCAGGTACGGGCGGCTGTCCGAACGCTCCTCGGCGATGCAGGGGACCTCATCGTAAGTAAGTGAGTCGCTCAGGTGGGCGATGGCCTTGGCGGCAGGAGCGACGAGCATCTTGAGCGGTGCGATAGGCGCCATGGCATCTCCTTTCATCGGTGAGACACAGCTTGTTTATCTAAACGATACAGTACGTTTAATCGGTGAGTCTAATCTTGCGGCAAAGAATCTGTCAACATCCTCACGGCATCTAGACAGGGGAGGCGGGCATGAGTTTCGCGTTCTATATCTACACCACGATTATCATGGGTGTGGCTCTGGTGACCAGTGCCGTGGCGTTGGTGGTTTGGCTCATGACGCGCCGTCGCGACAGCCTGGTGGCCGCGGCGGGCTTTTTGCTCTACATGCTCGATATGTCGGTCATTTTTTTTGACGAGTACAATCGGCTCAAATACGACTACGCTGTTACCTTTAGCGAGCCGTTGCAGCACCCCTTGCTGCGCTGCGTGCTCGGTATTGCCATCTATGCCTGCGTGGTACTGTGGATGTTTGCGCGCTTGCGCAAAAGGCCGACGTCGCGCATGCTCGGACTTGCTATCGTGCCGTTTTCAATCTTGCAATTGGTGCTGGTGCCTCGCAGCGGTGCTGCCGGAGAGATGCAGCAGTATCTCTTTTGGCTCACGCGTGACCTGGGCAATGTAGGATGTCTTGCCTATGCCGCCTGGCATTACCGGCACAGGGCCACGCGTGTTGAGAAACTCGACCTCGACCGCTCAAAGCTCTTTTGGAAGGTGGCACTCGTTCTTGCGTTTTGCGTAATCGCCGAGGACACCTACATGATTTTGCTCTGCCGCCCCGACTCTCAAAACCCCGTCATCAGCCTCTTTTTGTGGTATCTGTCCGAGCGCAATATCTCCGAAAACGTGCTGCTCGTGGTATGCGCGGTCCAACTCTTTTGCCAGTTTAGCCATATCCTGCGCGTGTATGCCCGTCATCCGCGTGCCGATGAGGACGTAGCGGCCGAGAGCGCACGCTCTGGGGACGATCTAGCATCACGCGTTGTGATCTATGCCGATGCCCATAAGCTGTCGCGGCGCGAACAGGAGGTGCTCACGCTGGTGCTGAAGGGCAACGACGCCCAAAACATCGCCAGTGAGTTGGTCATCAGCCCTGGCACTGTCAAGGCGCACTTGCATCGCATCTACGTTAAAAGCGGTGTCTCCAACCGAGATGACCTCATAGATGCCTTTTGGCGTTCCTAGTCCTATTCTTCCTTGCATGCGGGTCCTGCCGTGTGGGCGGGCACGCCGTTGGGCGTAATGACGCGGTAATAATCTCAGACAATAAACCTGCAGGTAAAGCGTGTAAACCTGCTTAAACTGACCGTTTGCGGTCCCTGGCCTTGGCACGGATTTGCCCCTGTGTATCAATGGGTGTAGCGCGAAGCCGCGGACGTGGGACAGACGTCCGAGCACGGCTTGTAGGCACGCGCCGATGCGGGAGCGCTACGCTCCCAACCGAGTGCCCACGCGGGCGGTGCGTCCGCGTTGCAACCAAAGATGCCTGAGGAGGCTCACATGGACAAGGCTGATGTAGTTATCAAGAGCAACGCCGTCTTTACCGGCGATGGGCTCGAGCCGTTTAAGGGCGGCGTTGCCGTGCGCGGTGATAAGATTGTTGCCTGCGGTGACGATGCTCACCTGACACCGTTTATCGGTCCCGATACCGAGGTGCGCGACTTTGGCGACCAGCTCGTCATGCCCGGCCTGATCGACTCGCACACGCATTTTGCCCAGGGCGCGTTTATGACCGACCCCGATTTTGCCGTCAACCTCATCGACTGCACCAGTTTTGAGATGGCGATGGAACGTGTCGTGGCGTTTGCGGCCGACCATCCCGATAACGAGTGGATTCTGGGCTGCCAGATTATCCAGTTCCAGTGGGATATCCCCGAGATGCCCACAGCCGCGATGATCGATGAGTACATATCGGACCGCCCGGTCTTTCTGCAGCAGGTTGACCTGCATACCTTTAGTGCCAATACCTGCGCCATCAACAAGGTGGGAGTAACTTCGCAGACGCCCGATCCCGCAGGCGGCAAGATCCTTAAGGATGCCGAGGGCAATCTGACGGGCGTGTTTTCCAACAACGCCGGCGTCTTCTTTATGGACGAGGTCTACGACCCAGCGCCCGAGGTTGTTGACGCGTCGTTTGCAAAAACCGCCCGGCGCGCCAATGCCCTGGGAATCACTACGGTCGGCATGGTCAATCCTACGTTTGTGAGCATGGAAAACCCGTATGCGGTGTTGGCAGGTCTTAATGCCAAGGGCGACTTGCCACTGCGCGTGTTCCTGTACACCGACCTGTTCGAAAACGAGTCCTTAACGCTCGAGCAGATCAAGGAGAAATACGCCTTCCCGGGTACGCAGGTGGGGTGGCACGGCTTTAAGCAGTTCCTTGATGGCGTGTGCTCCGACCACACCGCCTGGATGCTTGAACCCTATAGCAATGCGCCCGATACCTGCGGTGAGCCCGCGGAGGAGCCAGAGCGCATCCGCGCTGCCATCCTCAGGGCGCAAGAATGGGGTGTTGACACGCGCATCCATACGATCGGTGATCGCTCGGTGCGTTTTGTGCTCGATTGTTTTGAGGAGGGCGAGCGCTTGCATGGCAAGCGGGATTGTCGCCACTCCATGGAGCACAACGAGACGGTTGAGCCCGAGGATCTGCCGCGCTATGCCGAGCTGGGTATATGCCCTGGCATGCAGCCGTGGCACATGCTGCTCGATATGGCTGACCTTGCCAAGGACGATGCCGTGGGCCCCGAGCGTGCTGCGCTTTCGTGGCCCCTGCATAGCCTGCTTGCCAGCGGTGCCGTGGTGCACCTGGGCAGTGACTTCCCCGTTGTGGGCTTGGAGCCCATGGAGGAGGTGTACGGCGCGGTCTTCCGCATGCTCGAGGATGGCTCCAACCCCGAGGGCTGGTTCCCCCAGGAGCGCATTACCATGGCCGAGGCTCTGCGCGCCTACACCTACGGCAGCGCCTACGCCATGCATGCCGAGGATCGCATCGGTACGCTCGCATGCGGCAAACAGGCTGATATCTGTGTGCTCGACCGTAACCTCTTTGACTGCGAACCGGCTGAGGTCCTCGAGGCCACGGCGTCTCTCACGATGATTGCCGGCAAGGTGGTCTACGAGGCCTAGCGGGGCTGCTGCATCGCTGGGCGGTGCCGCAGCCTGTGCGTGCCGCCCATCCATTCATGCATCCATTCATCAATCTCTCATGGAAAGGGGAGAACAATGGCAGAAGAAACGACCGCCGCTGTTGAGGAGGAGCGTGAGCTTGCCTCGCAGCCGATTCCCGGCCTGGTGCGCAAGTACACCATCATCACCGGCCAGGGTATGCTCGCCCAGATTATCATGGTGGTCCTTGAGGGCCTCGTGATGGGTTGGGGCCTGGGTGCACACGGCCTGGCCTGTGTTTCGATCATCATGTCGGTCGAGTACATTAACCTGGCCTTTGGCAACCTGTTTGGCACCGGCGTGCCCGCCGTGGTGGGCAACCTTTTGGGTGCCGGCGACATTAAGGGCGCCAGCAAGGCGTTTAGCCAGGGTTTTTGGCTTACCACGATTGTGAGTGTGCTGCTTGCTGTGGTGATGGCTGTGTTTACCGAGCCCATCTGCGCATTCTTCGGCGCCACGCCCGACATCATGGCCGATACCGTTGCCGGCGTGCGCACCTTCTCCGTGCTGCTGCCGCTCACGGTCATTGGTCAGATGGTCACCGCCGTCATGCGTGTGGACGAGAAGGTTCAGATCCAGGCCAACCTCATGACCGTGTCTGCCATCGTCGCTATCTGCTGGCTTGCGCTTTCCACGTTTGTGCTCAAGCTTGGCGTTATGGGAGCTGGTGTGTACTACGGTCTTTCCATCGGTATCTGGGCCATCGGTATCTTCTGGTTCATCGGCGGTAAGAAGTCGCAGCTCCAGATCAGCGCCGCCGACCTCAAACTCGACATGGCCATCTGCGGCCAGATCATCAAGATTGGTTTCCCGTTCTTTTTGGTGCAAGCTGCCACGTTCATCTTCAACACCGTTGCCAACTCGTTGCTTGGCCAGCTCGGCGGCGACATGGGTTCGCTCTACATCGCGGCCTTTGGTGTGATCAACGGCTACATCCTCTACATTACCATGATGGTCGCCCAGTGCTTCTCGTACGGCCTGCAGCCCATTGCCGCCTTCAACGCCGGCGCCAAGGCGTGGGCGCGCCTCAAGGAAACGCTCTCCTGCACGCTTAAGTACCAGGTCGTGACGCTTGCTGCGGTGTCTGCTGTGCTATGGGTGGCCGCAACGCCGGTCTGCGCCTTTTTTGCTGGTAGCGATCCGGCGCTCGTCGAGGTTGCCGCCAACGCCACGCGCATCGTTATCCTGGCCGTGGCCCTGGGCTATCTTGCCATGACCATGTCGATGTACTTCCAGGCGGTTGAGAAGGTGGGTATCGCCACGTTCACCGGTCTGCTCCGCTACGTGATCTGCTCCGTGCCGCTTATGTACCTGCTTGGCAACATGATGGGCGTTCAGGGTGTCTGGTTTGCCTTGGTGGCGGCTGACGCCATCACTGGTCTTATCTCCATCGCCCTCGCCGTCCGCGAATCCAAGCGACTTGCCACGCTCTAGACTCGGACACGGCCGGCCCGCGATAGTCGAATAAGTCAACTCGCCTGCAAGCCACCACAATGGGGACAGTTCCCATTGTGGTGGCTATTGTTATTTAGGGTCTGAGATTTCGGCTCTATAAATAACGTTTTTGAACTGGGCTACTAAAAGATTGTGGAAAACACTACTACAAGATTATGGAAAACGCTACTGCAAGATTATGGCAAATGATACTATACGATTATGGTAACAGCGTTATAAGGGGCGTTGATATGGCCGAGTACATTAACAGGGATTTGCATGAGTTGCTCATTCGCATGGCGGGTTGGTTTCCTGTTGTGTCGTTGACGGGGCCTAGGCAGAGCGGTAAGTCTACGCTGGTTAGGCATGCCTTTCCCGACTATTCCTATGTCACGCTTGAGGACCCCCAAACGAGGCGCGCGGCCTTGGAGGATCCGGTGAGTTTTATCCGCAACCGAAAGGGCGGACTCATCATCGATGAGGCGCAATACGCCCCGGATTTGTTCTCGATGATTCAGGTTGTTTCGGATGAGCGGGGAGACGCCGGTCAATACATCCTTACGGGATCGCAAAACTTTTTGATGATGAAAAGCATCGGCCAGTCTCTTGCCGGGCGAGTCGGGATCTTAAAATTGCTGCCATTTTCGTTTCGAGAAGCGGAGAGGGGCCAGCAGGGGCAGTTGGAAGTGGATTTGTTTGCGCTCGAAGGGGGATACCCTCGCCTGCGTTCCGCCGGAATGCCGTCCTCGGTTTATTTCCCCAGCTATATTGATACCTATGTTGAGCGCGATGTTGTGGGCTTGCTTGACGTGCGCAATAAAGCAGAGTTTCATAAGTTTCTGTCCATAATTGCCCAGAGCGCCGGTGCTCTCATTAATATATCTTCGCTTTCTCGAGATACGGGTGTGAACGTATCGACCATTAAAAGCTGGTTGTCTATCCTGGAGCAGAGCTACCTGACGTTTTCACTGCAGCCCTATTATGCAAATGCCAGGAAACGTTTGACTAAAACGCCCAAGCTTTATTTTTACGACACGGGGCTGCTCTGCTACTTGCTCAAAATTGGATCACTGGAGCAACTTTTGGAGAGCCCTTATCTGGGGGCAGTTTTCGAAAACCTCATCGTTTCCGAAACGGCGAAGAGCCATCTCAACGTGGGCGAGAATCCCGAGTTGTATTTCTATAGGGACGACGGCAAGCGAGAAATCGATTTGCTCGACTGCACAAACTCAGGGAGGCCCAAGGCTATCGAAATAAAATCATCCAGAACGTATCACGATAAGTACGCCCGCCATTTACAGGCTGTATGCGATGAGATCGACATTGCAAAAGATGCGCGCTATGTTGTGGCCCGCGTGGATTCAACGTATGAGTCGAAAGACTGTAGCGTGGTCTCGGCGCGTGATTGGCTTTTGCGATAACAAGTTCGGCGTATTAACAACTGCCGCGAAGAGGATCGGACCCCTTTCGCGGCGGTTTTTTGCCGATCCGGTGCGCCTCAGATGCAAGTGAGTAGGCTTTTTTGGATCTGTCGAGCACACCGCGACAAACGCTAAATAAAACCGCAGGTCAGAGCTGTGGCGTTTTGGAGTGTGCTCGGCCTCCTGCAAAAGGTCTACTCACTTGGTTTTTCGGCGAGAAGGCCGCCGCAAGGGCAAGCAGCTCTCCTCACGGCGGTTGGCGTTTGCCCAGATAAAACCTGCCAAAATAAACCTGTCCCTTTTGGCGTGGCTGATTGGTTTGGGCTGTTTTGGAGAAAGCCCATGAGGCGGCACTCAGGCTAATCCTGCGTGTCGCCTCCGTACATGTAGACGATAAAGCCGTCGCCGGTGTCTTGGCTGTGATCCTCCAGGATGCGTTTCATGTTGAGGTGCTCGTAGAACTGCCAGTCAGAGTTGCAGTCGCTCATCAGGAAGAACTTGGTGCACCCGGCTTTGGCGAGTTCGGCGCGCGCAAGGTCGATGAGCTCGCGGCCGAGTCCCTTGCCCTGCCACTCGGGCACAATGATGATCAGGTTGAGCTGGCCCTGGGCATACTCGTCGCCCGTGGCGGCAAAGCGATCGGCCGTGGCCTTTTCGCGACTGTCGCCAAAGAGCGAGCCCTCGAGTTTGGCATCGGCGGTCTTTGCCATCTCGGTTGCCTGGGCGAACATCTCGTCGTAGCAGGGTACCCACGTGGGGTTGGTACGCGGCTTGCCGTCCTCGAAGATACCGATGCAGCAGGCGGCGATAATGCGGCCCTCTGCCTCGGCGACGAGCGCGATGGGGGAGCGCTGCAGCTGCATGGCAATGTTGAAGCGCGCGCAGAAATCGGCAGCTTCGACGTCGCCGCGGTTGCGCAGCGTGTTGCACCACAGCTGGTTGTAGATGGCGGCGATGCCAGCCAGGTCGTCGAGCGTGGCGGCGCGCAGGGTTACGTTGTCAAGGCTCATGGAGGCTCCTTCCAAGGTGGGTCAGGCCACCTCTGAGTGTGACATGGGCGCACCGCTGCCGCATCAACCATTCGGTAGACGAGCTTCGATCTCTCGGGGACGGAGGAAAAGGGGCCACGAGCGAGGATTTTCGGACGCTTGCTCGACGAGAGTGGATAATCTCCCGCTTTTAGCGCGAACATAGGTCAAAAACGGGAGATTATCCACTCTCGTTGGAAGCGCCCGAAAATCCTCGCTCGTTATCCATTCCCTTTTTGGCTGGTTGTGCTTGCACTTTAGCGTGCGACAGCGGATAATGCCGAGCATTCGACAATGTTCTCGTTGCCATCAATTGATTGAGGAGGCCCCGCATGGCCATGGAATTTAAACGCAGGCTGCCGATCCCCATGGAGATCCGCGAGGAAATGCCGCTTTCCGCCGAGCTTACCGCTAAGAAGCAGGCATTCGACGCCGAGGTCGCCAAGGTCTTTACCGGCGAGGACGCGCGCAAGGTGCTCATCATCGGACCGTGCTCTGCCGACCGCGAGGACTCGGTCCTCGAGTACATGAACCGCCTGGCCAAAACCGCCGAGGAGGTCAAGGACAAGCTCATCATCATTCCGCGCGTCTACACCAACAAGCCGCGTACTAAGGGCACTGGCTACAAGGGCCTGCTGCACAACCCCGACCCCGAGGCGCCCGATGACCTGCTCGAGGGCGTTAAGGCCATCCGCCACATGCACCTGCGCGTCATCGAGGAGACTGGCTTCTTCACTGCCGACGAGATGCTCTACCCGTCCAACTACCAGTACCTCGTCGACCTGTTGAGCTACGTCGCCGTGGGTGCGCGCTCGGTCGAAAACCAGGAGCATCGCCTGGTGTCGAGTGGCATTTCGGTGCCGGTGGGTATGAAGAACCCCACTGCCGGTTCCACCACCGTCATGCTCAATTCCATCTACGCCGCCCAGGCGCATCAGAGCTTTATCTTCCGCAACTGGGAGGTCGAGTGCGACGGCAACCCGCTCGCGCATGCCGTCATGCGCGGCTACATCGGCCTCGACGGTCGTACCTACCCCAATTACCACTACGAGCACCTGGAGCGTCTGGCCGAGCGCTATACCGAGCACGCCGGCTATGCCAATCCGGCAGCGGTCATCGACTGCAACCACGACAACTCGGGCAAGCGTCCGCTGGAGCAGTATCGCATTTGCAAGGAGGTGCTCGACAGCTGCCGCCGCAACGAAGCCATTTCAAGGCTGGTCAAGGGCTTTATGATCGAGTCCTACCTTGAGGACGGCAACCAGCCGGTCGACGGCGGTGTCTTTGGCAAGTCGATCACCGATCCGTGCCTGGGCTGGGAAAAGACCGACTACCTCATTCACGAGATCGCGGAGCGGGTTTAGTTACGCGGGTTTTCGCTGACTCTGCCAAGACATCGGCGGTCCCGTTGCTGCCGGGCACTCATTGGGGACAGACTTAAATGAGTGCTCGCAGAATGAGAGTGGATAATCTCCCGTTTTTAAGTAGTCGTTGGGGACGTTCTTGTTTGACTGGTCGTTTAAGAACGTCCCCAATGACTACCCTGTTGGCCTTTTCCAGGCCCTGTGGGCAAAAAATGGCAAATATGAGTACTGTTGCTATCGTAGTGTCATATTGCCGGCATAAGATAATAGACATAACAGAAAATATGTTCATTAACCTTAACACATATAAGCCCGCTATAGAACTATTTGAGTAATTTAGGGGCGCTTGCAAGCCGTGCGGGCAGCATATGGGGCTGTTTTGGCTGTTACTAAAAAGGTAACAGTACTCATATTTGCCATTTTTTGCCCACAGGGGCTGGAAAGGACCGTCAATTCGGCTCCAGGGGATGCGGCCCAAGGGCCGCAGAACGAAAAATGGGGGCGCTGGTTGTCCTGCGCCCCCATTCTTTGGGTATTGCGGTTGTTTGCCGCCGGTTTTACGCCGCCTCGTCGAACTGCGAGTTGTACAGGTCGGCGTAGAAGCCGCCTTGGGCGAGCAGTTCGTCGTGCGTGCCCTTCTCGACGATGTCGCCGTCGCGGATCACCAGGATGACGTCGGCGTTTCGGATCGTGGACAGGCGATGCGCAATGACAAAGCTGGTGCGGCCCTGCATCAGCGCATCCATGGCGCGCTGGATGAGCTCCTCGGTGCGGGTGTCCACGTTGGAAGTCGCCTCGTCCAGGATGAGTGCCGGACGGTCGGCCAAAATGGCGCGGGCAATGGTCACGAGCTGGCGCTGGCCCTGCGACAGGTTGGTGCCTTCCTCGTTGATCATAAAGTCGTAGCCGCCGGCGAGCGTATGGATAAAGTGATCGCAGCGTGCGGCGCGTGCAGCGGCCTCAACCTCGGCGTCGGTCGCATCGGGGCGTCCGTAGCGGATGTTCTCGCGGATGGTGCCGTTAAACAGCCAGGTGTCCTGCAGCACCATGGCAAACTCGCCGCGCAGCGCCGCGCGGTCCCAGTCGCGCACGTCGACGCCTTCGACGCGCAGCGAACCGCCGTCCACGTCGTAAAAGCGCTGCAGCAGCTTAATGAGCGTGGTCTTGCCGGCGCCGGTGGGGCCGACGATGGCAATGGTTTGGCCGGGCTGCGCCTCGCAGCTAAAGTCGTGGATGATGGTCTTGTCGGGCGTGTAGCCAAACTTGACGTGGTCGAACTCAACGTGGCCGGGGCGCTTCTCGGGAATCTGGGCGTCGGCCTTCTGCTCCTCCTCGGGCGCGGCGAGGAACTCAAAGACGCGCTCGGTGGCAGCGGCCATCGACTGCATCGTGTTGCTCACGTTGCCCAGCTGCTGCACCGGCTGCGTAAAGTTGCGCACGTACTGGATAAAGCTCTGGATGTCGCCGGGCGTGGCGTTGCCGGTCAGCGCGAGCTGCGCACCCACCACGACGACGCCCACGTAGCCCATGTTGCCCACCAGACTCATAAGCGGCATCATCAGGCCCGACAGGAACTGCGAGCGCCAGCCGCTAATAAAGAGGCGGTCGTTTTGACGGTCGAACTCCTCGATTGAGGCCTCGGCGCGGTCGAACACCTGAATGACATTCTGGCCGGCAAAGTCCTCCTCGATAATGCCGTTGACAGCGCCCAGGACTTGCTGTTGCTCGCGGAAGTACGGCTGCGAGAAGTGAATCATCACGGTCAGGATAATCGCGGCTGCCGGCAGCGTGAGCACGGTGACGCCGGTGAGCGGCAGACTGATCGACAGCATCATGACGAGCACGCCGATAATCTGCGTGACAGACGTGATGAGCTGCGTCACGCTCTGGTTGAGCGACTGGCCGAGCGTATCGACGTCGTTGGTGATGCGACTGAGTACGTCGCCCTTGCTGTGGCCGTTGAAGTAACTCATCGGAACGACGGCGATCTTGGCGGCGATCTCCTTGCGCATGCGATAACAAATCTTTTGCGTGACGCCGGTCATGAGCCAGCCTTGGATCAGGCTGCAGGCAGAGCTCGCCAGATACAGACAGAGCAAAAAGCCGAGCGTCTTGGCGATCCAGGCAAAGTCGACATCGCCGGTGCCGTTGACCTTGGCAACCAAGCCCTCGAACAGCTTAGTCGTAACCTGGCCGAGCACCTTGGGCCCCACAATGTTAAAGATGACCGAGCACACGGCAAAGGCGACGGCGGCAAACACGGCAATCTTGTGCTGGCCGATATAGCCGAGCAGCTGCCTCATGGTGCCCTTAAAGTCCTTGGCCTTTTCGCCACGGCGCATGCCACCCATGCGGCCCATGGGACCACGCTGGCGGGTGGGCTTGGGAATCTGAGTCTTGGTCTCGTCTGCCATTAGCGCTCGCCTCCTTCCATGACGGCTGCAATTTCTTCTTGGGTAAGCCCCAGCTCCTCGGCGGAAAGCTGCGACTGTGCAATCTCCAGGTACGCCGGGCAGCCGTGCAGCAGCTCCTCGTGCGTGCCGGTGCCCACTACGTGACCGTCGTCGAGCACGATGATCTGGTCGGCGTGCATGATGGTCGCGATGCGCTGGGCCACGACCACGAGTGCGGCGTCGGTGACGTTTTTGGCCAGCTCCTCGCGCAGGCGCGCGTCGGTCTTGTAGTCGAGGGCGCTAAACGAGTCATCGAACACCACGACCTCGGGCTTTTTGGCCAACGCGCGGGCAATGGCCAGGCGTTGGCGCTGACCACCCGAAATATTGGAGCCGCCCTGGCTGATGGGGGAGTCGTAGCCGCCCTCGCGCTCGGCGATAAAGTCCTCGGCCTGGGCGATGCGTGCCGCCTGGCGCATATCATCATCGCTCACCATGTCGCCGGCAAACTTGAGGTTGCTCTCGACGGTGCCCGAGAACAGGCGACCCTGCTGCGGGATGTAACCAATGCGGTGGCGCAGCTCGGAAAGGGTCATGTCGCGCACGTCGATGCCGTCGAGCGAAATGCTGCCGCCCGTGACGTCGTACAGGCGCGGAATCAGCTGCACGAGCGTGGACTTGCCCGAACCCGTTGAGCCAATGATGCCGAGCATCTGGCCGGCATGTGTGGTGAAGTTCACGCCGCTGATGACATCGGCGCGGGCATCGGGGTACTGGAAGCTCACGTCGCGGAAGGTGAGCTCACCGCGCGGCGCGCTGGCTGCGGGCAGTTTGGGCGAGGCAGGGTCGTTGATGCTCGTGGGGCAGGTGATGACCTCTTCCACGCGCTCTGCTGCGACCTCGGCGCGGGGCAGGATAACCGAAACCATGGTGAGGATCATAAACGCCATGACGATCTGCATGGTGTAGGAGATGAACGCCATCATGTTGCCGACCTGCATCACGCCGTCGGACACGCCCTGCGCGCCAAACCAGACGATAAGCACGGTGATGCAGTTCATGACGAGCATCATGAGCGGCATCATAAAGCTCATGGCGCGGTTGGTGTAGAGCTGCGTGGTCATCAGGTCGAGGGACGCCTGGTCAAAGCGCTCGAGCTCATGCTCCTCGCGGTTAAACGAGCGGATGGGCATAAGGCCGTCGAGCAGCTCGCGGGCGGTAAGGTTCACGCGGTCCACAAAGCTCTGCATCTTTTTGAACTTGGGCATGGTGAGGCCCATAAGCACGCCGACGACGGCCGAGACCGCGATGATGGCCACGGCGATGGTCCACTCCAGGCCGGTGTGGTTGGCCAGGACGCGCATGACGGCGACGATGCCCATGACGGGCGCCATGAGGCACATGCGGATAAACAGGGTTGCGGCCATCTGAATCTGCTGAATGTCGTTGGTGCAGCGAGTGATGAGCGAGGCCTGGCTAAACTTGCCCACCTCGGCCGGCGAGAAGTGCATGACCTTGTTGAAGGTCTCGCGGCGCAGGTCGCGTGCGATGGAACAGGCGGTGCGCGAGGCCACGGCGCCGGTTAGGATGGTGGCGACCAGTGAGATCAGGCACAGACCAAACATCGTGGTCGCCATGCGGCCCAGGTAGGCGTTCTGCACGTCGGCGGGGTCGATACCCTGCGCCTTGTACTCGTCTTGCACATAGCTCACGGCGCGTTGGGTCACGATGGAGCCCGACATGGAGCCCATTTTGTCCGCCATTTCATTGGCGCCCTCGACGAGCTTGCTTTGGTCTACCAGACCGCCCTCGACACCTAGGCGCAGACTCTTCATGGTGATCTTGCCGCCGTCGGCATCAATCTGCTTTTGCATGTTTTGCGCCGCTGTGGCCTTCTGCTGCATCTCGGCGAGCTGCTCGGGCGTCATTGCCGCCATCTGCTCGGGGGTGGGCATGGCCTGGGCGCCGCCGCCATTGCTTGCCTCGGTGGATGCGCCGGTCATGTCGCCCATGGAGCTGGCGTCGATGCCCTGGTTGAGAGAAAGGACGACGGTCTCGGGCAGGCTCATAATGTCGGCAATCTTGCCGCCATCGGCACGCTCTTCCTCGGTGCCCTTGTACGTTCGAATGCCTTTTTTGTCAGCCTTGCTAAACACGGCCTCCACAGCTTTGGCGTCCTTGGTGCTCATAAAGAGCTCAAGGTCATCGAGTGATTCGGCACGAATGGTGTCGGGCACGGGCGAGGCGATGCCGCCTTGCTGTACGCCCACGTCGACGATGTCGCTCATGTAGGTAGGCAGTGCCAGATCGGCGTTGCAGCTGATTACGATAAGTACGATAGCTGTGAACAGTGCCAGGACATGCTTTTTAAAGAGCTTGAGAATCCTCACTCGGCATCTCTCCTTTCTTGATTGCGGTCGATAATTTCGTTGAAACGCCTTAGAAGGCGCACCATCTCTTGGGTATCTGTTTCGCCGAGCTGCTCGAGGAAGGCCGCGGTGCGCTCCTCGAATTCCCGACGTTTGATTTCGAGATTCTGGAATCCCTTATCGGTCATCGTGACGTGTACACGACGACGGTCGGTCTTTGAGTGCTCGCGCTCGACCCAGCCCTTGGCTTCGAGAGTGCGTAAGATATTGGCGATGCGGGCACTCGAGACCCAGGCGCGATTTGCGAGTTCGCTCGGCGTGAGCGAACCGCCAGCGAGCATGAGGGCGCGCATGACAGCCATCTCGCCGCCGAGAGCTTTGTCCGCAGAGCGTGAAATGCGATGATGCATGCTGCCAAACTCAGTTAAGAGCTGACGCCCAAGCTCATGGAAATCGGTATCTTCCACCGAAAACCCCTAACACTAGAAACTATTTTCGGTGAAAGATGATACCCGCATATTCGGGCCTCATTCAGTGGGCAATATAAAGAGCGCATAAAGAGTTAAAAAATTCAATTGCTGAAGCGTTTCAAAGAACTATTATGCCCGCGGTTAGGCGAGGGGTTGTCACCACCATGACGACTGGGACTCATTTATCGCCACGTGCGATGCTCCAACTTCCCGCAAGGAGACACCTTATATAAAGGGGGATGGAGTCATGGCATTTGACTTCACGGGCAAGACCGCGATTGTCACGGGTGGCACTCAGGGCATTGGCCTCGAGATCGCCAAGGGCATCGTCGCGGGCGGCGGACACGTCGCGCTCATCGCAAGGAACGCTGCCAAGGGCGAGGCCGCTGTGGCCGAGCTTGGCGAGGGCAACAAGTTCTATCAGCTCGATGTTGCCGATGCGCCTAAGGCGCGTGAGACCGTCGAGCAGATTTTTACGGACCTGCCGCAAACCAACATCCTGATCAACTGCGCTGGCGTCATCAGCACCAAGAAGTTCGACGAGATCGATGACACCGAGTGGCGTCGCACCATCGACATCAACCTCAACGGCACCTTTACCATGATGAACGCCGTGTACCCGCACTTTAAGGCGGCCCATGCCGGCACTATCGTCAACGTGAGCTCTGTTGCTGGCAAGATCGGCGGCGGCCTGCTCGGCACAGCCGCCTACGCCAGCTCCAAGGCCGGTGTTAACGGTCTAACCAAGGCAGTCGCCAAGGAAGGCGGCAAGTTTGGCGTCCGCTGCAACGCCGTGTGCCCGTCACTTACCCTTACCGATATGACCTCGATTCTCTCTGACGAGAACTCTCAGCGCATCATCAACGGTATTCCTCTGGGCCGCGCCGCCCAGGCCAGCGAGCCTGCGCAGATGGTGCTGTTCTTCGCTTCCGACCTCGCCAGCTTCGTGAACGGCGAGATCGGCGACTGCGACGGCGGCATCGTCCTGGACGGGTAATACCCCACGACGATTATTCGGCGACGGTTCCTGCGACTCGGGACCGTCGCCTTCTTTCTGACATAGGCGCGTGCGGCTACGATTCGCATGCATCCAAAGGAGATATATATGAGTGAATCGACTGCGGTGGAGGCGCCGGCGGCAAAGGAGCCGTTCTTTAAGATGTCCTCCATCCCGGGTGCCAATATTTTGGTGCCGCTTTTGTTGGGCTGCCTGCTCAACACGCTGTTCCCCGACCTGTTCAAAACGCTCGGCAGCTTTACGCTCGGCATGACCCAGCAGGGCGCAGGCCCGCTTGTTGGCGCTTTTTTGCTCATCGTCGGTACGACGATTTCGTTTAAGAGCGCTCCTGCCGCCGCTGCCCGCGGCGCCATCATCATCGCCGTCAAGCAGATCGTGGTCGTTGCCGTGTCGCTGCTCATCCTTTATGTATTCAACGACAACCTGTTTGGCATCTCTGCCATGGTGATGCTGGCCGCTTGCACCGGCGCCAACAACGCTATGTACGCTGGTCTGATGGGCACCATGGGCAATGAGGCCGAGCGTGGCGCCGTCGCCATCACCACGCTGGTTGTCGGCCCTCCGGTCACGATGATCGTGCTCGGCGCTGCCGGTCAGGCTCCGATCGGCTGGTCGCTCGTGGGCGCCATCCTGCCGATCGTCGTCGGCATTATTCTGGGTAACCTCTTCCCCAGCTTTAAGAAGATGATGGCACCGGCACTTTCCGCCATCATCGTGCTCGTCTTCTTTGCCATGGGCTCGACCATGACCTTTGGCCAGCTCATTAATGGTGGTCTTCCCGGTATTCTGCTCGGCGTGATCTGCTCGGTGGTCTTTGCAATTCCCGTTATCGCGGTCGATAAGCTCACAGGCGGTACGGGTGTCGCAGGTGCGGCCATTTCGAGCTGCGCCGGAGCCAATGTGGCCACGCCTGCTGCCATGGCAAGCGTCAACGAGGCCTTGTACGGCGGTGTGGTGCTCGCGACGGCCACGGCACAGGTTGCTGCCTGTGCAATCGTGACTGCTATTTTGACCCCGCTGGTCACCAGCTGGTGCTACAAGCATTTTGAGGGCCAGCAGAGCAACAGCAAGGCAACGACCGACAAGGCCGCCTCAGCCGCCTAATGCCAAGCGGCAATCAAAGCTAAAAACTAGTCACGCCACAGGGCGG
>NZ_QSRV01000002.1:5318-8529 GCF_003437235.1 Collinsella sp. TF07-1 | reverse complement strand
GGGCCCGCCCTGCAGTTTCTGTAGGGTCTCTGGAACACTTTACCCTGCTAAAGCTGGCATAACAGCTAGAGTGAACGTCGTACAAAGGCAAGGAAAAATACCAAACAAATCGGTGAACGGTAGTTGTTCGCGCTCGCATTTCCTGCGGGTTTGTAAAAAACGCCTTTATGATATAAAAAAAGAAACATATAACAGCCCAGATGGAGAGGGTCGCTATGTTATCCTTCTCAAACGGGTGAAATCTTGGGTTTTGGGTTGTAGTTCCAAGGTGGACAAACGTTTTCCCTGCACCAACGTGTGGTGAAGAACGGAAGAAGCCGGTAGTGCAAGCCGAACATTCAAGAATTCAATAAGCAGCGGTGTGAGAGAGCGCCGCATTACACGTAACTAGGAGCGTGGTTACACAATGCAGGAGGCATGGGAAGGCTTCAAGGAAGGCATCTGGACGGGAGAAGTTGACGTCCGAGACTTCATCCAGAAGAACTACACCCCCTACGAGGGCGACGAGTCGTTCCTCGCCGGCCCAACCGAGCGTACCAAGGAGCTGTGGGGCGAGGTTCTCGACCTGCTGCTTAAGGAGCGCGAGCAGGGCGGTGTCCTCGATATGGACACCAAGACCGTTACGGGTATCGTGAGCCACCCCGCTGGCTACATCGATAACGCCCACCGCGAGAAGGAGACCATCGTCGGTCTCCAGACTGACAAGCCGCTCAAGCGCGCGCTGCACGTCAACGGTGGCATCCGCATCGCTTGCCAGGCTGCCAGCCAGCACGGCTATAAGGTCGACGAGAACGTTGTCGAGCGCTACACCTTCGAGCGCAAGACCCACAACGCTGGCGTCTTCGATGTTTACACCCCCGAGATGCGCGCCTGCCGCTCGGCCCACATCATCACCGGTCTGCCCGATGGCTATGGCCGCGGCCGCATCATCGGCGACTACCGTCGTGTTGCCCTGTACGGCGTCGACTACCTGATCAAGGACAAGGAGGCCCAGAAGGCTTCCACCCCGACGGTCATGACCGCCGACAACATCCGCGATCGTGAGGAGCTGCAGGAGCAGATCCGCGCCCTCGGCGAGCTCAAGATGATGGCCGAGACCTATGGTTTCGACATTTCCAACCCTGCTACCAACACGCAGGAGGCCATCCAGTGGATGTACTTCGCCTACCTCGCTTCCGTCAAGGAGCAGAACGGCGCCGCTATGTCCATCGGCCGTACCTCCACGTTCATCGACATCTACGCTGAGCGCGACCTTGCCAACGGTACCTTCACCGAGGAGCAGATCCAGGAGTTCGTGGATCACTTCATCATGAAGCTCCGCATGGTCAAGTTTGCCCGTACCCCCGAGTACCAGGCCCTGTTTACCGGCGATCCGCAGTGGGTCACCGAGTCCATCGGCGGCATGGGTGTTGACGGCCGTACGCTCGTTACCAAGATGAGCTACCGCTACCTGCACACGCTCGAGAACATGGGCACCAGCCCCGAGCCCAACATGACCGTTCTGTGGTCGACCCGTCTGCCCGAGAACTTCAAGAAGTTCTGCGCCAAGACTTCTGTCGCCAGCTCCTCGATCCAGTACGAGAACGACGACCTCATGCGCGTTTACCACGGCGACGACTACGGCATCGCCTGCTGCGTGTCCTCCATGCGCATCGGCAAGGAGATGCAGTTCTTCGGCGCCCGTGCCAACCTGGCCAAGTGCCTGCTCTACGCGCTCAACGGCGGTGTTGACGAGGTCTCCAAGAAGCAGGTCGGCCCCAAGTACCGCGCCGTCGAGGGCGATACGCTCGATTACGACGACGTTGTGGCCAAGTACAACGACATGATGAAGTGGCTCGCTGGCGTGTACGTCAACTCGTTGAACATCATTCACTACATGCACGACAAGTATTGCTACGAGCGCATCCAGATGGCTCTGCACGACAAGCACGTGCATCGCTGGTTCGCTACGGGCATCGCTGGCCTTTCCGTCGTGGCTGACTCCCTGTCCGCCATCAAGTACGCCAAGGTCCACCCCGTCCGTGACGAGAACGGCATCATCGTCGACTTTGAGACCGAGGGCGAGTTCCCCAAGTACGGTAACGACGACGACCGCGTCGACCAGATCGCTCACGACGTTGTGCACCAGTTCATGGAGTACATCCGCATGAACGACACCTACCGCAACTCCGTGCCCACGACCTCGGTTCTGACCATTACCTCCAACGTCGTGTACGGCAAGAAGACCGGTTCTACGCCTGATGGCCGCAAGGCTGGCCAGCCCTTCGCCCCGGGTGCTAACCCCATGCACAAGCGCGATAGCCACGGCGCCATCGCTTCGCTGTCTTCGGTTTCCAAGCTCCCGTTCCGCGATGCTCAGGACGGCATCTCCAACACCTTCTCCATCATCCCGGGTGCGCTCGGCAAGGAGGACCAGGTGTTCTTTGGCGATATCGACCTTGATCAGCTGGGCGAGTAACTATTGTTAGTGCTATACTAACAATAACGATTACTGATTAGTCCGCCGGTTTCGGCCGGCGCCTATCGATCGAAGGAGACACATTATGAAGGTTTCTGAAGTTTCCGAGACTCAGGCCGATAACCTGGTCCACATGCTCGACGCTTACGCCGAGAAGGGTGGCCACCACCTGAACATCAACGTCTTCAACCGTGAGACGCTGCTCGACGCTCAGGCTCACCCCGAGAAGTACCCGCAGCTGACCATTCGCGTTTCCGGCTACGCCGTGAACTTCCACACGCTCACCAAGGAGCAGCAGGACGAGGTCATTTCGCGTACCTTCCACAACAAGTTCTAAAGGGGTTTAACTCCCGCAGGATCGCCGGGGCTGTTTGGGCTACCTCCCAAAACGTCCTCGGACATGCAAGAAGCCCTCGCTGCGCACTTCGTGCGGCGAGGGCTTCTTGCGTCCTGACGCTCCTATTTGGCAAGGTGTTTTTTAGAATCCATTTTGCGCTCGGCCTCGAAGGCCCGCCTGTCCCAATCGAGCGGAAGCCCGGCCTCGACCCATGCCTCGTAGGCCCTCCTTATGGGCTTGAGCTCCCTTTGGCCCCTCTCCAGCATCGAGATGTACTTCTCGCTGGTGCCCAGTATGGACGCCGCCCTCACCTGGCTGACCCTCGCCGCGCGCCTTGCCGCCACGAGGGCCGACGCGTCCGCCGGCCTCCTGATCTCGTGCGGGTGCATCAGCGCCCGGTACGCCTCCCTGGCCAC